>CAVLCI010000060.1:0-12028 GCA_963661415.1 Bifidobacteriaceae bacterium
TTATTTCATTTAGATATTCATAAAACATATACCGCAAAAGAACTATGTACCATTTATATGAAAAATCATGAATTGATTTATCAAGTTTGGAAAGAAGAAGATGATTCGATTACACAATTAAGGCATGATTGGTTTGTAGAAGGTGCATCAAAATACCTGCAAGCATGAAAAAATACCGGATGCCCCGTCCGGTATTGATTCAACTTTTTGCATGAATATGTGCTTGAGGAGGACACATCTATGCGATTCACCGGAGTATTATGCCATTTACGTTTGCCCAAACGTTTCTTCCGGTAGTTAAGCAACCATCTTAAGAAGTGTTTATTGGAAAGAGTGATGGTTAGCTCTAACTAACTATTATGTTAGCGTATACTAACTTATGTGTCAACTATTTTTTTGAATTTTAATCAATCATTTGATATTTCTTCATTGCGTTTACTAACCCATGATCATTAATATCATCCGTTACGTATTCCGCAATCTTTTTTAATTCTTCTGCAGCATTTCCCATTGCGATACTATGAGAACATACTTGAAACATAGAGGCATCATTCATGGAATCACCAAACGCATAAGAATTCTTTGGATCGCATCCACAAAGTTCCATCATTTTTAAACAACCTTGTCCTTTATTGACACCTTTGTATGTTAATTCCCCTGTTGTTGCGCCACCTCTACCATAAGAAGCTGTTGTACAAACATAATCTAATTGCTCACTTTTTTCTTTTAACCAAGCCATTTCTAGTTCTTCATTTTGAAAGCTCATATCACAAGCAATGACTGGAGAACCATCATATTCTTTGATTGGTCGCATTTTCCATGCATCTAATAATCTTTGTTCAGCTTCTAAAGAACCACCAGTTGCCTTATGTGTTGTATCTACAATTTCTTGATATTGACCAACACTTGCGAACAGTTCATGTTCACAAGATAACATTACTTCCGCATTGTATTTCTTTACTTGTTCATACCAATCTTTCAATACATCATTTGGAATTGGTGATAAGATTGAATCTTTTCCTTTTTGTTTGATTCCTCCACCATCTGAAAATACATAACCATCAAATCCAAAATCTAACAATTCTGAAATTCCGCCATAGTTTCTTCCTGTTGAAATAAAACAAAGATATCCATTGTTTTGTGCTTGATGAATTGCATTAATTACACTTTCATCTGGCACAAGTTTCCCATTGGAACTATCTACTAACGTTCCATCTACATCAAAAAATAAACAACCTTTCATATAACCCCTTATATTAATTCAAAATGTTTTAATGCGTTATAGATTCCATTTTCATCAACGTCATCAGTAACGTAATCCGCTTTTTGTTTGATTTGATCACTACCATTTCCCATCGCAACGCCATGGCCTACGACATCCATCATTTCTAGATCATTCGAACTATCCCCAAATCCATACGTATCCTTTGGATCTACAGAAAACATATCTAATACTCTTTCGATACCTGTACCTTTCGTTACACCACTAGCAGTAATTTCTCCACCAGTTCTTCCCATTGATGCGTAATATCCACCCGCAACAACCGTATGCAATGAAGCTGGAACTCTTGCGAAAAAGATATCCGCTGTTAATTCACTTTGAAAAGAAAAGTCTATTTTTTGAACACCTTCATTTTGATATTCTTCAATTAATTTCATGCCTCTTCGATCATAATAAGCTTGGATGTCTGAATCTATATTACGTTCAAAAAAATGTTTTCCCATACGTGTACGTTCGTTTTGATTTTGATAAGTATACGTTGTCGTTAACAATCCATATCCCCCTCCAAGATTGTCGCAAATACTTCTTAATCTTTCGACAACACTAGGATGTAGATCTTTTGTTTCTAGTATTTTTCCTTCATACGCAATACCTGCACCATTTGAAAAAATAATTCCTGGTAGTACAAGTTGATCAAAATATTCTTGTGCCATGCGGTATCCTCTACCTGTACAAATAAAACAATGATGTCCATTCTCCATTGCTTGATGAATACCATCAATTGCACTTTGTGGAATCTTTCTTTCTTTTCTAGAAATTAAAGTTCCATCCATATCAAAAAACAAATATTTCTCACTCATATTCCCCTCCACATACCATTTTCATATGTAAAACAACAAACATTAGATTGTAGTTGTGTTGTTTTATCTAAAACTTTCATTAATAATGAATAGATATTTTTATGTGATACCACTAATACATTCTCTTGATCTTCACAAATATCAATTGTATCTCGTAAGAATTGTTGGATTCTTAGTTTGACATCGTTTCTATCTTCACCAGCATCTACATATTTTTCTTTGTAGTCTGTTATATCACTACCTTCTAGTTCACCATAGTTAATATCTTTTAAACGATCATCCATTACGTATGCATCATTTCCTAGTATAATTTCTGCGGTATCTCTTGTTCTTTCACTTGTAGAGACAAATACATGTTGGAATGAAATATCTTTGAGTATTTCTTTTAATTGCTCTGCGTGTTGAATACCTTGCGTTGTTAAAGGAGAATCACATTGTCCTTGTAGACGATTTTGTGCATCAAATAGTGTTTGTCCATTTGTCACAAAATAATAATGAATTGTTTTTGGAAAATGATTTTGTCTAAATTCTTGTGCACTAATAGGTTCTTCTTTCATAGACCAATTTCCATCTTCATATGTAAATACACAAATACCACAGTTTGGCATCCATGGTTTGTTTTGTGAATTTCTTTTTTGAACATATGCTTCTTGATCAAAGTTTAATAACGTCTTCATTAAATGCATGATATAAGAACCATGAGAAACAATTAACACCTTATCATTATTAGAACATTGTTGTAGTATCTTATCAAAAGCATTTCTAGAACGTTGATCAAATATTTGTGTAGATTCACCATGAAACTCTGTCCAATCATCTCTCATACGATCACCCCAAATTTGTGCACGAAACTTTTCAATTGGTTCTCCATCTAAATCTCCAAAATCAAATTCTTTGAGTTCTTTCATACAGATTGGTTGAACATTTTGATATTCACAAATGACTTGTGCTGTTTTTAATGCGCGTTCAGAGGAAGACGTATATGCATGTTGAAAATCAACATTTCTTAATACAGATGCAATTTCTTTGGCATCTTCAATCCCTTGTTTTGTGAGTCGAGAATCACAGCTCCCTTGCATTCTACCAATTTGGTTAAAGATCGTTTGGCCGTGTCTTACATAATAAAAATCTACTTTCATAAAAACTCCCAAAAATATTGTATCAAAAAACAGAAGAAAGCTATTACACCATTTCTTCTGCTTTTACTAAAATATTACAAATTGTATCTAAATGATTTACTTGAAAGTACTTTTCTTCAAAAGGAATCCATCTTTCAACAAACATATCTACTTTATCAGGATTTCTTGTTTGTATTCTTTGTAGTTGAAATTCTGGTGCAATTGTTAGATAAATCAAATAATCATACAAATTTCTTAAATCAGGATGCATAGAATAAGATCCTTCAATGATTGTATATTGTGTTTGTTGAACTGTTTTTATCTGTGATAAAGAAAATGTTTTACAATCAAATGGTTGATATATAATCGTTTCATTAGTGTGTAATTTCTTACCAATTTCTTCATAGAATCTTTCTCGATCTACATTTCCACCTATTTCTTCAAAACGCTCTTTTGTTCGTTGTTCCATACGTAAAAAGTAATCATCCATATGAAATACATTTGCGTCTAATATTTTAGATAGTTTCTGTGCTAATGTTGTTTTTCCAGAAGCACATCTTCCATCAATTGCGATAACGACTTTATCTTGTTGAATATTTTGAATATCTTGAATAATTTGATTAAATATTTGTTGATTCATGCGTCTATTCTACCAAAGAGAAAAGACCTTTCATAGGTCTCTCTCTTTTCTAAAATTTATTAAGGGGATAGAAATCACTGATCATGTTTAGGGGCTTCATGTATCAGGGCAGATCATTTCTGCACTATTAATATACAAATTATTTGTTCAGAAAATATGTCATTAATTTGTGAAATTATGTGATTCATCTTGTTTTGTGAATAAAGAAATCATCCATTCACTATTTACGCACGGAAATGAAAGTTCATCTACCGCAAATAATTCTTTATTGGAATCTAATTCTTCATTCAATCCATTCACTGGAATCAAAAATGACATACCTCTATCTTCGATACGAATATCAATTTTCATAACATCATCTTTTGTATAGACATAATCAATGGAAGTAACTTGTTTTGGATCACCTTTTCTACTTTCTAGAAAATCAATGAAACTATCATATTTCGCTAATTCTACCGCAATATCATTCGCTCCATCTTCAAAGATCTGAATCTTTTCCACAAATTCTTTTACTGTCGCACACCTTCTAAGTTTATAGCCTTTTTTTACTAAAGGTTGCGCAAAGGATTGGAATTGAGATCCTGCATCTTCACTAGAAACTAGAATTACAAATTGATGATCTTGATCTTCATATAACAATGGATTTTGAATCATATAATCTGAATGACAATGTGGACAAGAATGTTGAAAGATATCTCCTGATTTACAACGATCTTTTAAATCCGGATCTTGTCTCGTGTTTACTGTATGATAGATTTCTGTTTCAAACTCTTTTTGACAATATGGGCATTTATATTTGATTGTTTGACTATTACTCATACATTCTCCTAATTCTTTAATGAAATACCATTAAAATCAATACCAATTTCATTCATTTCTTGAATCAATTGATTCATAGCTTTTCTTTGTTCTTTATCTAATTTCTTACCACCAAATAACGCAAATAAACGTAATCCATCATTAAAATATGGCAATGCATAAACAGGTTCACCTTCATGAATTCCCATTTCATTCTGTGGTTCTTCTAATAGATTTCCAACTAAGAAAGGACCTTGAATTCCTGTAATCTTCATCGCATATTCACTGATATTCAAATCATAGATCATTCCTACATAAACAACATCTGGATAATAAGAATCTCTAAGTGCATCTAATCTTTGATCTTCTCTGCACTTCAAAATATCTTCATCGATTCCTTGATCGTGTTTTTCCATAAATGCTTGATTCTTTTCTACCATTGCGTAATCTGTTTCCGCAATTCTCATTTCTTTTTCATAAACTTCATCAATTCCAAATTCACCAAGCATCTTTTTGTTTTTTAAACCACGTGTACAATGTTCCCAACTTTCTCCAATGGAAAGCACGTTAAAACGAACAAAGCCATCTTTATCGATATAAGATGAACATAAGGCATAACAATCTTTTTCATTTACTTTAACAACTGAATTTAGATTATCTGTTAGTTCATCTGCTTCTATGGTTACATATTTGTGATAATAATCTGTAAAGTTATATTCCGCAACTATCATTTTATTCCTCAAAAAACAGGACCTAAGTCCTGTTTCATTATAACATTGAATTTGTTAATCGTTACTTGATCTGCTTCCTAAGATTCTTAATACATATAAGAAAATATTAATGAAGTCCAAATACAATTCAAACGCACCATAGATTGCGAGGTTTTCAGCAACTTGGCCATAACCACCAACACTATAATACATCGCTTTTACTCTTTGCATATCCCAAGCAGTCAATCCCAAGAAGATAATAACTCCTAAATAACTAATGAGCAAGCTATTTGCGAGTGCCGGAATAAACATAGACGCAATTGTTGCGACAACTAAGGCAATCAAACCACCCATTAACAATGTAGAAAACTTAGATAAGTCTTTATTTGTTGTGGCACCAATCACTGCACAGCTTCCAAATAAAACTGCTGAGAAAGCAAACGCTCCAAATACTGCACCTTCTGTATATACATATAATAGTGTAGAGAAGGAAAAACCTGTTAATGCAGCATATGCTAGAAATAAGATATTCGCTGTTGAAGTTTTCATTGTTGTGATCTTAGAAGATAATCCAATGACTACTCCAAATTGTGCGATAATCAATAGAATCGTTCCAATACCACCTGTTAAGCTATACCAGTAGTACCATGCATTTGTAAAATAACAAACTGCTGCAACGATCGCTGTAACAGCTAGACCTAATCCCATCTTTCCAAAAACTTTTACGAGGTATGCGTTCACATCATCTTGCGCAAATCCTCTTGCTTGTGTATTAAATTCACTCATTTTATACACCTTCCTTTCAATATAACTATAGTTTATATAACTCTATAAGAAAGTCAAACGACACCCTTATTCTTTTGTCTAATTTGCATGCATCCAATCTTGTAGAATCTGATTTATTTGTGCGTCACATTTCATTGCGTATACACCATTTTGTTTTTTCTCACGAATAAGGATTTGTTTTCCATCAAAATAGATTCCTTCAATCATATCCTTTGAGAATGGAAAATAATGATTTCCTTTATGATAGACACACCAATGTTGTGAAATAGAGAAATTATGAATCGTTTGAAAAGTTTCTGTATTGATGGATTCATCACAACGTTTCATAACTTTCTTATATGCTCGTAAAGAAACAAAGTATGTGATAAACCACAAAAGAAATAAAACAACTAAACTTACAATCATGAATAAACCAATCTCATTTGCATAATTCAAAGAAGGAATAACCAACCAAACAACTATCATGATCATTGACCACCAAAATGTAATCCATCCTAGCATTTCTTTTTGAATATCTTTTTTGATTCTTTTTGTTATCATAAACTACCTTCTAAGAATGTATCAATTTCTTTCCAAATAGTATCTTGTTGATTTGTAACATCATACCATCTTACAGGCATTTGATGTTTAAACCATGTATATTGTCTTTTTGCGAAGTTTCTAGAATTCTTTTGAATCAAGTGTTTTACTTCTTCCTTTGTCATATTTCCTTGGAAATAATCTTTCCACTCTTTGTATCCAATCCCTTCCATACAAGTATCTGAGAAGCAAACTCCTTGTTTCAATAATGTTTTGATTTCATCTTCTAATCCATCATCAAACATTTGATTAACACGTTGATTGATTCTTTCATATAATAATTCACGTTCCATCGTACACCCTATGATAAATGGATCATACAACAATTCATGTTTCTGTTCTCTTTCAATTTCACTTTGTGTTTTACCCGTATTCTTTTGAATCGTTAAAGAACGAATCACACGTCTTCTATTATTCATATGAATCTTTGTTGCTTGTTCAGGATCGGTTTGTTGTAACATTGCATACAATTGTTCATTTGTATATTTCTCTAATGTTGGATCATAAGCTTCTGCTTCTTCTTTAGAGAAAGAATAATCATATAAACAAGCTTTTAAATACAAACCTGTTCCACCACAAATAATCATTGGTTTATCTCTTTGATCCATCAATTTTCTTGCCATTGTTTGGAACATTGAAACATTATATGATTCCTTAGGTGATAGAATATCAATCAAATGATGTGGAATACCACACATTTCTTCTTTTGTAACCTTACCACTCCCAATATCTAATCCTTGATATACCTGAATGGAATCTCCAGAAATGATTTCTAAACCATATTTCTTTGCGATTTCAATTGAGAATGAAGTTTTTCCTACAGCGGTTGGTCCTGCAATAACAATTACCTTTTTCATCGCTTAAGCTCCTTCATCAATTCTCTTTCATCTAACATAATAAAGATTGGTTTATGATCAATGCCAACAAATGGATCATTACATTTAGATAATGACTCTATTAATTGATTCATTTCTTCTAACGTAAAATGTTTTGTTTTTTTGATCATACGAGAACTCGCAATCTGTGCAACTTTTTCTTGTTGAATCTTTGTGAAGTGTTTTGTTTCTTCATTTTGGAATGATTCAATCAAGTCTTGTACAAATTGTTCTTCTTCTATTTTTTGACACCAAGATGGTAAAGAACGAATAATCAAGGTATCTTTTCCAAATGGTTCAAAGATAATATGAAAAGATTCTAATACTTCATTAATTTCATTACATCTATGTACGATATCATCGCTTGTATGAATTGTAATAGGTATTAAAAGATCCATCATTGTTGATTCGTGATTCATTTTTTGATAGATTTCTTCATAAAGAATCTTTTTATTTGCGGCATATTGATCAACAATTGCCAAGGCATGTTCCATTTCACATAGAATATATTGATTATGGTATTGTCCAATCACTTGCATAGAAGGAAATGGTTGTTTTTCTTCCACTTGTTCTTTAACAACTTCATTTTGTAAAGCTCTTAAAATCTTTGCGTCTTCTTCTGCTTCTTGTTGAATAGATCGTTGAATGTCATCCTCTGTTTGTTTGGTTTCATGTACTTCTTCTTTTGGAAGTTCCTCTATAATTGGTTCTTCTTTTAATTCTTCTTCAAAAGATAGTGGTTGATAATATTCAACTTTCGCTTCATGTACTTGAACTGTCGGAATGATTTCTTGTACATTTAATGCCTTGTGAATTTCATTTTTAATCAATAATTCTAATTGTATTTCTTTAGAAATACGAACTTCCCACTTAGAAGGATGTACATTGACATCTAATAAATGTGGATCCATTTCAATGGATAATACACACATTGGATATCTACCATTTGGAATCAGCCCTTCATAACCATCTTGAATCGCTTTATAAATACGATATGTTCGTACCATTCTTCCATTTAAGAATACATGCATCATTTTATTAGAAGCACGTGTAATATCTGGTTTCACTAAATAACCAGTAACATGATAATCAAAATCCGAAAAATCGACTGCGATGCAATTTTCACTCGCTGCACGACCATATACATTAAATACAACTTCTAATAAACTACCTTGTCCACTTGTGCGAAATGCATCTCTTCCATCATTAATCAAATGAAATGCAATTTCAGGATGTGATAAGGCAAAACGACTAATCACATCTTGAATCAAAGAAGCTTCATAAGACGCAGATCGCATGTGTTTTAAACGAGCTGGTGTATGATAAAACAAACCTTCTACTGTAATTTCTGTACCTTGATTGCAAGGATAAGGAGAGGCACTTTGTTTTTGCCCATACGCAATGACGATTTTTGTATTATCTACACCATCACTTGTTACCAAAGTCACCTTAGAAACTGCAGCGATACTTGGTAATGCTTCTCCTCTAAAACCTAATGTATGAATTGAGAAAAGATCATTTTCTCCTTGAATCTTACTTGTTGCGTGTCTATGAAATGCCATTTCTGCATCTTCACTGCTCATACCACATCCATTGTCTTGGATCGTGATTTTAGAAATGCCACCTTCTTCTATAGAAATCGTTATTGAAGTACTACCTGCATCGATTGCGTTTTCAACGAGTTCTTTTACAACACCCATTGGTCTTTCAACAACTTCTCCTGCCGCAATCATATTTGCGGTATGTGAATCTAATTGATGTATTTTTCCCATATTAAATATTGTACAATAAAAACATGCATTTAAAAAAAGAATACAGATATGAACAAATCATAAAAAAGTCAAAATTCATTGCTTGCGCTAAACCAATTCAAAATGAAGAACAAGCAAGAAATTACATTGAACAAATCAGAAAAGAATATCCAGATGCAACGCATGTATGTACTGCATATGTATGCGGAGAAAATAACATGATCCAACGATCTTCTGATAACAAAGAACCTGCTGGTACAGCTGGAGTTCCAATGTTAGAAGCAATTTTAAATTCTGATATTGAAAATGTATGTGTTTGTGTTGTGCGTTATTTTGGTGGAGTGAAATTAGGTGCAGGTGGATTAATACGTGCGTATTCCTCTAGTGCAAGTACCGTTTTAAAAGAGGCAGATAAAGTTATTACTGTACCTTTTCAACAATATTCTATTACATACCCATATGATCTATCTGGCACTTTAGAAAATTGGCTTAGAAGAAATACAATCATTAAAGATTTTCTATATGACGAAAAAGTCACTTGTTTGTTCGAAACAGACAAAGAAAACATCATACAAGAAATTCAAAATCTAACTTCTGGTGCCATTACACCTACTTTCATCAAAGAAGTTCTCAGGGAAAAAGAAATATTATAAAACACACTTCAAAATAGTACCGCAAATTATTGTTGTGCTATTTTTTTATAATATCCCAAAAGCCTTTTTATTTGGTCACTATCATCATTTTTGCATAGCTCAATTAATTCAAATAGTTCTGGTGTCTGTTCTTTATCAACAATAATTCGAAAAGCAGAAGGATCATCAGAAAGTCCTATTAAATAATCAACTGAAGTCTCAAAACATTGAGCAATCACTTCAAGCGTCTGCATAGATGGTATTCTTTCCCCATATTCATATCTACAATATCCAATTTTTGAGAGATTTAGTCTTCTCGATGCTTCTGCTTTTGTGATTCCAAGCTTTTCTCGAGCTGATTTCAATCTTTTTGAAATTAATTGTTCGTTCATTTTTAATACCTCATTATTAAGCTGGATTGACAGTAACCATCGGTTACTGTAATATGTAACTTATCCAATGGTTACCTTAACACAAAGAAAACAAGCATTCAATACAGAAGTATGCACAAATATATCAGGAGGTATAAAAATGAAAAATAATAGAAATATTTCAATTATTAGAGATGCCGATAACAACAAAATTGTTGTCATCAACGATAATATTTTTAAAGGAAAACGGATTGTTTGGGATGATGTCGAAAAGTATCTAAAACAATATGTTGGCGAATTTTATAATATAGCTGAAAAACAAGAAATTATTTACATAGGGTCTGAACTACCTGGAGAATATTCACATTCCAAATACACAAAATCATTAAAAGGCAGATACGCAAAAGCAAAAGCTAATGCAGCACAAGGTTTATGTGAAATGATAGAAATCGCAACTAATGGAGTATTTGAAAGCAATCACAAACCAAAACATTGTAGAGATGCAAAGAATGGTTGGTACCGATATGATACAAGATTCGCGATTCCAGTATTTAATGATGATGGTGAATTAGAAAGATACAATATATTCAAAGGGCGTTTATTGATAAGGCATGCATCTAGTGGAAAAAAATATCTTTATGACATCATGGAAATAAAAAAAGAAACGAGCAGGTCCTGTCAGGCATAAGCCTTACCCAGTAAAAAACCCATTTCCTAGTTTTATATTAAATAAAAAAAGGTTTTTCGTCAAGAGATATTGTTTCCTCCGGCTGAAGAGCTGAAGTAAAAAGTTAAATGCAATCTCAGTGCCATTACACCTACTTTCATCAAAGAAGTTCTCAGGGAAAAAGAATTGTAATAGAATGATTATAGAAAAGAGGGAAAAATATGAATTACAACGTAAGAGGGGACTCTGATTGTCCATTAATTGAAATCAAATTACAAAACGGAGAAAAAGTCATGATTGAACGTGGTTCTATGGCTTACATGTCACAAGTTTCTATTACAGGCAAGATCAACAGCAAATCCAAGGGGCTTGGAGGTATATTTGGAGCGATTGGTAGAAGTCTTACTTCTGGAGAAAGCATGTTTATTACAGAAGCTATTGGGACTGGTGATGATGCATTACTTGGTATTGCACCTTCTGTTCCTGGCAAAGTCGTATGCTTGCATGTAGATGGATCCAAACAATTTTATTTAAATAATGGTGCTTTTGTAGCATGTGATAAAGAAGTTTCTTATGAAATGAAATCACAATCCGTAGGAAAAGCATTATTCGCTGGAACAGGTGGATTATTTGTAATGCATACAAGTGGAACTGGCGATGTATTAGTGAATGCTTTTGGAGATATTTTAGAAATCAAAGTTGATGAAGATCATCCAATCACAATTGATAATGAACATGTAGTAGCTTGGGAAGATTCTTTAAATTATGAATTAAAAATTGCTTCAGGTACATTCGGTTTCACAACTGGTGAAGGTATTGTTAATGAATTCCATGGAAACGGAACTGTGTATATTCAATCTAGAAATATTCACAATCTAGCAGAAGCTTTGATTCCATTTATTCCAACAAGTTCCGCAAATTTCAATAATTAACAAAAAGAAGGATGAAAAATCATTCTTCTTTTATTTTAGGAATGCAAGTTTGTATTACTTGAATGATGTGTTCTAAAGAATCTTCAC
>CAVLCI010000061.1:0-11981 GCA_963661415.1 Bifidobacteriaceae bacterium
TAATCGTTGAAGTATATACTTATATTTCCTTAAGGTGATTAAATTATATGCGGCAAATAATTGACTTTGAATCACTGATTTGTTAGTCTCGTAATAACTAAAAGTTATTACGAAGGTAGAAACAAATGTATAACAAATATTTAAAAACATTCATTGAAGTTGCAGATTATGGTAGCTTTACAAAAGCTGCAGAGCATTTATATATTTCTTCTGTAGGAGTACAGAAACAAATTTCAAGTTTAGAAAAAGAATTAGATTTAAAATTATTTGAAAGAACTAATCAAGGTGTTAGATTGACATATGCGGGTGAAAAGATTTATGAAGATTCAAAGAAAATAATAGAATATTGTGAAAAAGAAATAAAAGCTATCAAAGAAAAAGACGAGTATTGTTTGAAAATTGCAAATTGTATGGCGAAAATTTCAGATAAAATAAATACAATTTTACAAAAAAAATACATAGAAAATTATATAATGCTTCCGTTTGTCCTTGCGGAAAAAAAAGGTATGAAGGATATGGAAGAAGAAATAAAACGAGAATTTAATGCGTTTATCTATATAAAACTTAATGATTCTGCTATAGAAGGTTGGAACTATAAAGCTATTTCTACAACGAATCTAAAATTAGTTGTTTCAAAAGAAAGCAAATTATATGAAAAAACGAAAATAAGTTATTCGGATTTAGAAGGTGAAATAGTTAGCTTTTTTGGAAACAACTTTTTAGAAGAGTACGATCAAATAAAAGAGAAAATTATTAGGAATGTGCAGAATTTAACTGTTATTAATATCGATCCCCCAAAACTAACATTAAATGATTCTATTTCTATAATGAGAAAATACCCTTTTGTAACAGTTGATGGAATTGATTATATTGTGTCTAATAGTAAAGCAATTCCTTTTGAATTTAATACAGATATTTCTGTAGGACTCTATACGAAAAAGGAATTTTTTGAATGAAAAACCAGTAGAATTAATCTAACTGGTTTAAGAAATGGATTAGTACATTACAATAATGTTCATTTTGTTCCGCAAAGCACATATGTCGAGCGCCATCAAATAATTCCCATTGAGAATGAGGGATATGATCAAACATTGTTTTCGCTACAAGAGGCGTACATAGATCATTTGTTCCAGACATGATTTGTGTAGGAACACGAATTTCATTTAACCGATCAGTATATTCAAAATTTCTGAGTGAGCCTGTTGGCGTGTATTCATTTGGTCCCCAACCATATAAATAGCTTTCAGCACCACTTTTTTTCTTTCGTGTAAGACATTCTGGATCTGTATCTTTGATATCAGCACAATGCTGTTTCATGAATACTTCGTTTGCGTGTAAATATTCAGGTTTGTCCCAAATATTATTTTCTTCTGCGTATTTGATTGCTTCTTGATCTTGTTTTGACATAAAAGAAATCAAACGATGTTGTTCCTTTGCCCATAAAGAGGAAGAAGGCAGCGTAGATGATAAGACAATTCCTTTTACACCTTCTGGTTTTCTTTCAATCATATATTGGATAACTAACATACCACCCCATGATTGCCCTAATAAAATAACTTCTTTTAATCCGAGATATTCTCTTAACGCAATGAGCTCATTGATCCAAGTATCCGCATTCCATAGTTCTGGATGACCATCTAAGTAACTATTACCACAACCTAACTGATCATAAGAAATTACTTTCCTTCCTGTATCAGCGATACAATCTAATAATTCCATGTAGTTGTGTGTAGAACCAGGACCTCCATGGACTAATACAATTGGTGTTTTATCTCCACCATCAACAATACGATAATATGTTTGATATTCTAAATATGGCATATAGCCTTCAATAATTTTTCTCATGCGTCTATTCTACTATGGAATGAAGCATTTTTTAATACTAGTTCTTTATAATATAAGGTAGTGTTTTGAGAAAGAAATGGATAGTAGTGGTTTTTGGTAATAAAAGTCGATGTTATGCATTTTATTGTTGACAGATTAAAAAAATATGGTAATATAAGTCAGCGTTATCAAATACCATAGACAGTAACGGCGGAAGCTTAATCATGTTACCGAGGTGAATAAATCAATTATTAAATGACTTGATTACCCTCGTGAATTCCGCGAGGGTTATTTATGTGTATGCGATAACTAGAAAAGAAAGGTGATTGAATGAATCAGACTGTTTTAGAAGGTAAGAAGACTGTTGTTTCTGAAATCGAAGACAAGTTTAAGAATTCTGGATCCACTGTTGTCGCAGAGTATCGTGGACTTAGCGTAGCTGAAGTTACAGAACTCAGACGTGCATTAAGAGCTGAAGGCGTAGAAATGAAAGTATATAAGAATACTCTTGCTTCTATCGCTGCTGACAATGCAGGATTTGGTGAATTGAAAGATTCTTTAACTGGTCCAAATGCATTAGCATTCGGTCAAGACGAAACTACAGCTGCTCGTGTAATGGCAAAATTTGCTAAAGATCATGAAGCACTTGTACTTAAGGCAGGTATCGTAGAAGGTAAGGTTGTTGACACAGACACAATCAAGGAACTATCTGCACTGCCAAACAGAGAAGGCATGCTCAGTATGTTGTTATCTGTATTGAACGCTCCTGTAACTTCATTTGCTCGTGCAGTAAATGCTGTTGCTGAAGCAAGACCAACTGATGGAGCTAGTGCTCCTGTAGCTGAAGAAGCTCCAGTTGCTGAAGAAACAAAAGAAGAAGCTGCAACAGAGGCAGCTGCCTAAGGAGGAAAATTAAAATGGCAAAGTTAACACAGGATGAAATTCTTGCTTATTTAGATGAAGCAACAATTCTTGAATTAAATGAACTCGTAAAAGCAATCGAAGAAAAGTATGGCGTTTCCGCTGCTGCTCCAGTTGCTGTAGCTGCTGCAGGTGATGCTGCTGCTTCTAACGAACCAAGCTCAGTAACAGTTACATTAAAGGATGTAGGTGCTACTAAGGTTGCAGTTATCAAGGCTGTTAGAGAAATCACAGGTCTTGGACTTGTTGATGCTAAGAAGCTTGTTGATGGCGTTCCAGCAGAAATCAAGAAGGATATCGCTCCTGAAGAAGCTGAAGAAATCAAGAAGAAGCTTGAAGAAGCAGGCGCTGCTGTTGAAGTTAAGTAATTAACAAAACAAAATAAGAATTGAAAGGCCGAATGATTATTCGGCTTTTCGCCCAATAGAAAGGATTTAGTATACGGCACATTATTTCACCGACAACACGAATCTAGAAAAAAACCGGAAGGAACATTCTTTCCGGTTTTCGGGCGTATTATTCACTTTTTTAACAGATAATGGTGTCTTTGCGAAACAAGGCATTGATTATGGATCTGAAGTATTACTTGAAGCAATACAGAAAGTGGGAATACATGGAAAAGTATTGGATATGGGTTGTGGATATGGAACATTGAGTGTTGTAATGAAAAAACTAAATCCTTCCTGTTCTGTTGTATCTGTTGACGTAAATCCTAGAGCTGTTGAATTGACAGAAATCAACAGTCAACAGAATGGCTGTGAGGTAACAGCGTTTGTATCTGATGGCTTTGAGAATGTCCATGAACAATTTGATTATGTGATTACCAATCCTCCAATTCGAGCTGGTAAAAAAGTGATTTATCAAATGTTTGAACAAGCTTATGAACATTTAAATGAAAATGGTGAATTGATTGCGGTCATTCGAAAGAAACAGGGTGCAGAAAGTGCTGTTAAAAAATTCAATGAAATCTTCTCGAATTGTGAGATTGTTTCCCGTGACAAAGGATATTGGATTTTGAGAAGTAAAAAATTGACGGGTTGATGGTTCTATGCTAATATTGTAAATTGTAAAAAAGTCGAATATTTGGGTAGGGGATTTATGCCCTTTTTCGACGTTAGCGATGCTACGAAAGGATGGTTATATGGAAAAAGAAAAAACATACCATGAAGTGCATTACGGTAATAAAGCTGTACGTAGAGATTATTCTAAGATTTCTTCTGGTCTTGCAATGCCAGATTTAGTCGGTATTCAAACAGATTCTTATGAATGGTTTTTGAAGGAAGGTATTAGAGAAGTATTTAATGATATTTATCCTATTTCAAACTATAGTAAAGATATTCGTTTGAAATTTTTAGACTATGAATTTGGTGAACCAAAATATTCTATCAATGAATGTAAGTACAGAGAAACAAACTACTGTGCTCCTTTAAGAGCGAAGATGGAATTGGAAGTACAAGATGCTGAAACTCATGAAGTAATAACAAAATGGGAAGAAGTATTCTTAGGTGATTTCCCTCTTATGACGCCAACGGGAACATTCATTATTAATGGTGCTGAAAGAGTAATTGTATCTCAGATCGTAAGATCTCCAGGTGCTTATTTTGATATTGTTTCTGATGAAAGAAGTGGTAGAGATACTTATACATGTGAACTTATCCCTTCTAGAGGTACATGGCTAGAATTCATGTCTGATGATAAAAAAGCTGCATTAGGCAGAATTTTAAACGTATCTGTTGATAGACGTAGAAAAATCCTTTCCACTATTTTATTCAAAGCTATTGGTATGAGCTTGAATGAAGAAAAAGGTGAAGATGCATTTGATACAACAAAGATGGAAAAATTCCTAAAAGCTTTAAACATGGAAGTTTATAGTGATGTTGTTGTACCAGAAGAAGATAGAAAATTCCAAAATGATTATATGCTTCTTTATACATCTGTATTTGGAAACTACGAAGAAGTAAAAAATACTTTGAATGCGGATAAAACAGATACTACAAATGATGCATTATTAACAATTTATGAAAACCAAAGAGCTGATGAAATTGCAACTGTTGAAGGTGCTTTAAACTTAATGGATGCAAAGTTCTTTGATTATAGAAGGTATGACCTTACAAAAGCAGGACGTTATAAGGTACGTAATAAACTAAATATCTTAGATCGTATGTTAAATCATACAATGGCTGAAGATTTAGTTGGTGCTGATGGAAACGTTCTTGTTAAGAAGGGTACATATATTAATAAAGAATTAAGAAATGAACTTCGTGATGAAATCAACAAGGGAATTGCATTAAAGGCATTACCATTTGTTCATAAGTTCTCTCATCCTAATGTATCTGAAGTTTCTACAAAGGGCTATCATGCTTTAGTTGGTAGAGTCTTAGCAGATGATTTAGATGGTGAAACAGAAAGAACTGAATTCGAAGAAGGTACAGTTATTACTTTAGAAGATGCAAAGGCTATTTCTGAAGAATTTGAAACTGTCAAGATTTATACAGGAATCGTAGCTCAAGAAGTAAAAGTTACAAATTCTAATGTAAATGCAGTTCTTGATCTTGGTTCTAGACTTTATGTAGTTGGTAGAGTGACAGAAGATGATGCAGATCTATGTGATGAGGATGGAGAATACCTCGTTCCTAGATATTTACCAGACTATGCTGTTGAAAAATTATCAAACACAACAAAAGAAGCTATTGTAGCTGAAGCAACAAAGAGTGGAAATGTTTCTGTATGGTTAGTTGGTGCAGCAGTTCAAGAAGTAAAAGTAAATACAGAAGATGGTCATCCAGTAAATTTAATTGGTATTGATCCATTAAATAACAAACATACAATTACAATTAGTGATATGTATGCTTTATACAACTATGAATTGACTATGTTTGATGGTGTTGGTTCACAAGATGATATTGATATGCTCGCTAATAGACGTATCCGTACAGTTGGTGAATTGATTCAAAACCAATTCCGTATTGGTTTAAGCCGTATGGAAAGAGTTGTTAAGGAAAGAATGTCAATCGCAGAAGTTGCTAACTTGACACCAAAGACATTAACAAACACACGTCCATTAACTGCAGCAATTAAGGAATTCTTCTCTTCCTCACAATTATCACAATTTATGGATCAAGAAAATCCACTTGCAGAATTATCTAATAAGAGACGTATCTCTGCATTAGGTCCTGGTGGTTTGACTCGTGAAAGAGCATCTTTCGAAGTTCGTGATATTCATAACTCACATTACGGAAGAATTTGTCCTATCGAAACACCTGAAGGTCCAAACATCGGTTTGATTAACAACCTTACAACATATGCAAGAGTTAACGAATATGGTTTCTTAGAAACACCATATAGAAAAGTTGAAAAAGATGGTACATTGACAGATGACATCGTTTATATGGATGCAAATGAAGAATATGATCATGTTATTGCACAGGTAAACGAAATCAAAGATGGTAAGCTAGTTGGCGAACAAGTCGTTGCTCGTATTGCTGGTGAAACTGTCATGGTTGATAAAGAAGATGTTGAATTCGCTGATGTATCTCCAAGACAAACAGTATCTGTTGCTACAGCGTGCGTACCATTCTTGGAAAACGATGACGGACACCGTGCCCTAATGGGTGCCAACATGCAAAGACAAGCAGTTCCTCTATTAAATCCACATTCTCCATATGTTGGAACAGGTATGGAACATGCAGTTGCTAGATATTCTGGTGCTGCGGTCGTATGTACTGGTGAAGGTGTTGTTACTTATGTTGATGCAAATAAAATTATCGTACAAGAAGATAATGGCAAAGAAAAAGTATATGATTTGATCAATTATGCTAGATCTAATGCTTCTACATCTATCGTACAAAAACCAATTGTATGGGATGGTGAACAAGTAAAACCTGGTGATATCTTAGCAGATGGACCTGCTATGCAAAATGGTGAACTTGCGTTAGGTCAAAACGTAACTGTTGCCTTCATGACATGGCATGGTTATAACTATGAAGATGCCATCATCATGTCTGAAAGAATGCAATCAGAAGATTTCTATACTTCTGTTCATATCGAAGAATATGATATTGAATGTCGTGAAACTAAACTTGGTTCCGAAGAAATTACAAGAGATATTCCAAATGTTAGCGAAAGTGCATGCAAGAACTTGGATGCTAGAGGTATCGTAAGAATCGGTGCTGAAGTTAAAGAAGGCGATATTCTTGTTGGTAAAGTTACACCAAAGGGACAATCTGAAATTTCTCCTGAAGAAAAGCTATTATTAGCTATCTTTGGTGAAAAGAGTAGAGAAGTTAGAGATAACTCCTTGAAAGTTCCACATGGTGGTGCTGGTATCGTACATAGCGTACGTGTATTCAATCGTAAAGATGATCATGAACTTGCTCCAGGCGTAAATGAAATGGTTAGAGTTTACATCGTTCAGAAGAGAAAGATTTCTGAAGGTGATAAGATGGCCGGACGTCATGGTAACAAGGGTGTCATTTCTAAGATCAATCCTGTTGAAGATATGCCTTATATGGAAGATGGTACTCCAATTGATATCATGTTGAACCCATTCGGCGTTCCTTCTCGTATGAATATTGGACAGGTACTTGAATTGCACTTAGGTATGGCTGCTAAGAGCTTAGGCGTTAAGTTTGCAACTCCTGTATTCGATGGTGTATCTAACGAAGATTTAAAAGATATCATGAGTGAAGCAAATGTTTCTAGTGATGGTAAATATGTACTTCATGATGGACAAACTGGTGAAGCTTATGATGAAAGAATCTCTGTTGGTGTTATGTATATGATCAAGCTTGCACACATGGTTGACGATAAGTTACATGCTCGTGCTACTGGTCCTTACTCTTTAGTAACACAACAACCTTTAGGTGGTAAAGCACAAAATGGTGGTCAGAGATTTGGTGAAATGGAAGTTTGGGCTCTTGAAGGTTATGGAGCTGCACATACATTACAAGAAATCTTAACAGTGAAATCAGATGATATCATGGGTCGTACAAAGACTTATGAAGCAATTGTTAAGGGTAAAGATCTTCCTGAACCTGGTATTCCGGAATCATTCAGAGTTATGGTTCATGAATTACAAGCATTGGCATTAGATGTTCGTATGATGGATGACGATGGCACTGAAATGGATCTAAAACAGATGGAACAAGAAGAGCTCAAAGAAGAAACAACAAATGATTTAAATCGTCAACAATATGTTAACGATGCAGAAGAATTAGGTTTAACAATCAAGGATAGTCTAGAAGAAGATATTCCTGAAGCTGCTGTTGTAGGTATTGACGATACTTTAGATTCAGATGAATAAGGAGGATGAAGTCAGATGAATATTAACAACTTTACAGCAATTAAAATCGGACTTGCATCACCTGAAAAAATCCATGAGTGGTCTTATGGTGAAGTAAAGAAGCCTGAAACAATTAACTATCGTTCTCAGAAACCTGAGAAGGATGGTTTATTCTGCGAACGCATTTTTGGTCCTCAAAAGGATTGGGAATGTGCTTGTGGAAAGTATAAGAAGATTAGATATCAAGGTGTAGTTTGTGATCGATGTGGTGTTGAAATTACAAAGAGTAGCGTTCGTAGAGAACGTATGGGTCATATCGATCTAGCTGCTCCAGTTGCTCATATTTGGTATTTAAGAGGAATTCCTAGTAGAATGAGCTTACTTCTTAATGTTGCTCCAAAGCAACTTGAAGAAGTTGTATATTTCGTAAGTTGGATCGTTACAGATCCAGGAGATACAGATCTCAAATACAAGGAAATTCTTTCTGAAAAACAATTACGTGAAGCTACGGTTAAATTTGGACCTGGTTCTTTCTCTGCACAAACTGGTGCAGAAGCAATCAAAGTTTTACTTGAACAATGTGATGTTCAAGGAGAATATGATGCGATTCAAAAAGAACTAGAAAAGGCTACAGGTGAAAAGAGAAAGAAGCTTATTAAGAGACTTGAAACAGTAGAAGCATTCTTAAAATCAGATAATAAACCTGAATGGATGATTCTAACAACATTACCTGTAATTCCACCAGATTTAAGACCAATGTTACAGTTGGATGGTGGTAGATTCGCTACTTCTGATTTAAACGATCTTTATAGAAGAGTTATTACAAGAAATAACCGTTTAAAGAAATTATTAGAATTAGGAACACCTGCAATTATCGTTCAAAATGAAAAGAGAATGTTACAAGAAGCTGTTGATGCTTTGATTGATAATGGTCGTCGTTCTAAGCCAACTACTGGTGCTGGTGGACGTGCATTAAAATCACTATCTCATTCATTGAAGGGTAAACAAGGTCGTTTCAGACAAAACTTATTAGGTAAGCGTGTTGACTTCTCAGGACGTTCTGTTATCGCAATCGGTCCTAAGTTAAAGATGAGTGAATGTGGATTACCAAAGGAAATGGCTATTCAGCTATATAAACCTTTTGTTATCAATGAACTTGTAAATCAACATATCGCTACAAACTCAAAGACAGCTGAAAAGTTAATTGCTCGTCAAGATCCAAGAGTTTGGGATTGTGTTGAAAAAGTAATTGATGGACATCCAGTATTCTTAAACCGTGCGCCTACATTGCATAGATTAGGTATCCAAGCTTTCTTCCCTAAATTAGTAGAAGGTAGAGCTATTCGTGTACATCCATTAGTATGTCCTGCATTTAATGCTGACTTCGATGGTGACCAGATGGCTGTGCATCTTCCTTTAGGTGAAATGGCTAGAGCCGAAACTGAAGTATTGATGCTTGGTGCAAATAACATCCTTGGTCCTAAGGATGGTCAACCTATCGTTACTCCTGGACAGGACTTAGTACTTGGTAACTTCTATTTGAACATGGAAGAGACACAAGAAGAGTTCTATCAAAAGGCTGATGCTTTAGACAAGTTGAATGAACCTGTTGAAGCAGAAAGATGGAGAAGATATGGTGACAATGAAGGCCATGTATTCAAAGACAGAAATGAAGTATTAATGGCATACCAAACTGGTGTTGTTCATTTACATACAAGAATTGCATTGCCTGCAAAGTGTGTTGGTAAGACATGTTTTACAGAAGAACAAAATGAAAAGTATTTATTAACAACTGTTGGTAAAATCATTTTCAATGAAGCAATGCCTGCTGATTTCCCATATGTTAATGAAGCTACTGGTGAAAATCTAAGAAGAACTCCAGATGAAGATTTTGTACCAATGGGAACAGATATTAAAAAAGAAATCGCATCTAGAAAATTACATAGTGAATTCAAAAAGAAGGATCTTGGTAATTTAATTGCGGCTATCTTCGCAAAATATAAGAATGGTAATGGTTTCGTTAATTCTGATACTCCAAGGACATCTGATGTATTGGATGCATTGAAGGATTTAGGATATCAGTATTCTATGATTGCTGGTATGACAGTTGCCTTATCAGATATTTCTGTAGCACCTCATAAAGATGAGATGGTTGCCGAAGGTAGAAAGAAAGCCGATGTATTAAACCATTTGAGAGACAGAGGTCTTTTGACACCTCAAGAATGGGAAACACAATTCCAGGTTGTTTGGAATGATGTTAAGGAACAAGTCGGTGACTCTTTGATGAATTCTTTACCAAGAATGTCACCTATTAACATGATGGCTGTATCTGGTGCCCGTGGTAATAAGAACCATTTTACACAGCTTGCTGGTATGCGTGGTCTTATGGCACGTCCTATTCAGTCAAAGACAAAGGGATACCAACCAAGTATTATCGAAGTCCCAATCTACTCTTCATTCCGTGAAGGTATGACAGTTGCTGAATTCTTTATGTCATCACATGGTGTACGTAAGGGTCTAACAGATACTGCGTTAAAGACTGCTGAATCTGGTTACTTAACAAGACGTCTTGTCGATGTAGCTCAAGAAGTAGTTATTACTGAAGATGATTGTGGAACAGAAAAGGGCTATTTAGTAGATGGTTCTAAGGCTTATACTGATCAACTTGGAAACGTAAAAGAAGATACTTATGGTGCTCTTTACGATAATAAGAATGGTTCTATCATTGAATCTATGAAAGATCGTATTGCTGGATATTTCACAGCAAGTGATGTTGTAGATCCAAAAACTGGTGAAGTAATATGTGAAGCTGATACATATATTACAGATGACATGGCTGCAACAATTGCTGCTACACACGCTCAAGTAATGATTAGAAATGTATTTACTTGTGAAGCTGAAAGTGGAATCTGTCGTAAATGTTACGGTAAGAACATGGCTACAGGAAACCTCGTAGAAGAAGGTGAAGCAATTGGTATTATGGCTGCCCAAGCTATCGGTGAACCTGGTACACAGCTTACAATGAGATCCTTCCACTCTGGTGGTGTAGCTACTGCCGGTGGTGATATTACACAGGGTCTTCCTCGTGTAGAAGAATTGTTTGAAGCTCGTACACCAAAGGGTGTTGCTGTTATTTCTAAGATTGATGGTGAAATCGTTGATATTAGAGACAATGATAACAATACAGGACGTATCGTTACAGTCGCTAATGCAACAGAATCCATTGAACATAAGTGTGACCTAACACAGATTATTAGACCTTGGATGAAACCTGGCACAACTGTTCATGCTGGTGAAAAGTTAACAGAAGGACAGATTGCTCCTAAGGAATTACTTGAAGTTGCAGGTGTATCTGCAGTTCAAGAATATATTTTGAAGGAAGTACGTAAGGTTTATGCGTCCCAGTCTATCGATATTTCTGATAAGCACTTGGAAGTTATGATTCGTCAAATGATGAAGAAAGTCATTGTTATTGAACCTGGTGATTCAGGCTTATCTGCTGGACAAACTTTATCATTACATAACATGAATGCAATTAACGAAGATCTACTCGATGAAGGTAAAGCACCTGCAAAATTCGGACCAATTATGCTTGGTATTTCCAAATCTGCGGTTGAAACTGACTCCTTCTTATCAGCAGCTTCCTTCCAAGAAACTACTAGAGTATTAACTGAAGCAGCAATCAAAGGAAAGGTTGACCATTTAGAAGGTTTGAAAGAAAACGTATTAATTGGTAAACTTATTCCTGCAGGAACAGGTAGAGATTTTGATAGAGAAACTTCTAGAAAAATCAATGACTTAGCTAAGAGAATGATTGAAGAACGTCATGAAAGAAATGCTAAGTTTGAAGCAGAAGCTGAACCTACACTCCCTGAAGATGTTGTAAATGTAAATACAGAAAGAGAAGATACTAGTTCTTCTGAAGAGTAAAAAATTAAGACTTTTATGATTTGAT
>CAVLCI010000062.1:0-11974 GCA_963661415.1 Bifidobacteriaceae bacterium
ATATATTTATATATGGAAACGAAGCGTATAATTTTTACAATAAATAAGAAAAAAATATAAATTTGTAAAAGGAGAACTTTATGAAAATAGAATATAAGACAACAAAAGAGTTTACAGCTGAAGAACTACAAAGGTTATTTTTATCTGTTCATTGGGAATCAGGAAATTATCCAGATAAGCTTGTTCAAGCGATGAAAAATTCAACACAAGTTATATCTGCATGGGATGGTAATAAATTGGTTGGTTTAGTGCGTGCATTGGACGATGGTGCGACAGTAGCGTTCTTGCATTATCTTTTGGTTGATCCTGCTTATCAAGGTCATCACATTGGTGATGAATTGATGAAACGAGTAATGCGTTCTTATGAAGATCTTTTGTATGTGAAAATCATGCCTTCTGATCCTAAAACAATTCCGTTTTATGAAAAATATGGATTTCAACAATATGATAATTATTCCGCAATGGAAAGAAAGAATTTTCAATGAAATAAATCATCAATTGTTAATAGTGTAGCGAGCTCTTTTTGTCGCAATGATATTTGTATATTTTAGAGTATACAAATATTTAATAAGGATATATTAGAATTCTTTTACCGTTGTATTTTCTATATATCTATCCTTGATCGTAGCTAAGGTTTTCATGTGAAGCTGATTTAAATGAAATTGTTGTTTTTCTTTGTTTTCCCATTCTTCGACTAAAAGAATGATATTTGGATCAAATGCATCTAAATAATAATTGTAAGAGATGCAACCATCTTCTTTACGAATCAAATCTAAAACATTAGACTGTTCAATTTCTTTTATAAAATTATTTCTTTTACCATCTTTTGCGGTATACATAACGTGTAATATCATAATCTGTATCTCTCTCTTTCTTTAATAATATGATTCTTAATAATTATATAACTATATGAAGGAGATTGATTGTGATAAACTTGAAATAAGTTTTATAAGGTGTTTTTATGAAAAAAAGAGGGTTTACATTAGCGGAATTATTAATTGTTGTCGCAATTATTGGTGTTCTTGTTTCGATTGCCATTCCTATTTTTACGTCTCAACTTGAAAAGGCGAGAGAAGCAACAGATGTTGCGAATATTCGAGATGCTTATGCAGAGATGATAACATCGATCATCGCTGATAGTGATACATCGAAAACTTATACTGTCAACCTAACACAACAACAAGATGGTTGGCAAACAACTGTTGATTTTCCTGCGAAGGAAATCGGTATTCCAAAGAAAGGTGGCATTGCGACAATTGAATATCGTAATGCTTCAGCATACATTAATTATGGAAATACGGATTCTAATGGTGGCACATCTAGTGATGTTCAAAATAAAGCAATCCCTTATCCAACCACCATTGAAAAAGGACAAAGAACTGTAAAAGGCACATTGTACAACTATAATGGCCAATATTTTATAGCGACAAAAGATGGAGAAATGAATGGAGTTCCAAGTGATAATGAACATGGTTTATTTAAAGTGAACATCAATACAGTTCATGTTGTAGAAACAAAGACAGATGAAGCGTTAGGGAAACTTAAGAATGTATCAAAAGGCGATGTTATCTATGTTCAAGATGAAGGTAAGTATTATGTTTATTATGATACAAATAAAAATGTGAAAGGAAGTAGTGATTTACAGGAGATTTTATGAAAAAAATATTTGAAAATAATACGATGACTTGGAAGAAAGTCATTCTATTAGGATTGTTAGTAGGTATTTATGTTGGTTGTATGATGTCCATTCCTTTTTTAGAAGGGACATCTTTTCAAGATATTGGAATTAGTCATGAATGGTGGATCTTATTCGCATTGATCATTGTTGTGAATTGTAAGAAGAGCTATGAAGCTGCTTTGAAGTGCTTTGTATTTTTCTTGATTAGCCAACCAGTGATTTTTATTGTTGAAGCATTATTAGGACATATTACATGGGAACTTGCATACTATTATTATTTTAGTATTTGGTTCATTCGTACTTTATTTACTTTGCCTGGTGGTTTGATTGCGTATTATGCGAAAAAACAAAATGTGATTGGTGCAGTGGTACTTGGTATTGGTAATATTTTAGAAGCTGTACTTGGAATCCATTATGGATATCAAGCAATTGCTAATTTTCCAAATCATTTATTAAGTACAATCTTTTGTTTTGGTGTCATTGTTATTACAAACTTATATATTCAAAAAGAAAAGAAATATAGAATCATTTCATTGTTAACTACAATTCTATTAATTGCGGCTGTACTTGTATTTTTAGTGTTGGATGGAAGAACGATATTCTAATTAGAAATGTCAAGATGTGATTCTAAGTATATCCATGTTAAAATAGACAAAGCGTAAAGGAGAATGTAAGAATGAATGAAGAAATCATTAAACGAATCTCACAAGAATTAAAGATTACTGAAGAGCAGATTCAAAATACGTTAAATATGTTAGAAGAAGGTAACACTGTTCCATTTATTGCACGTTACCGTAAAGAACAAACAAAAGGATTGGATGAAGAACAAATCTTATATATCCAAAAACAATATGATTATCAATTGAAATTAGCTGAAAGAAAAGAAGCTGTATTAAAATTGATTTCTGAACAAGGAAAGATGACAGATGAAATCCAAAAGTCTGTTCAAGAAGCTACAAAGCTTTCTCAAGTAGAAGATATCTACCGTCCATATGCACAAAAGAAAAAGACAAGAGCTACAACTGCAATCAAGCTTGGTTTACAACCACTTGCAGATTGGATGTTAGCTTGTGATGAAAATGGAAATTTGGAAGAAGAAGCTGCAAAGTATGTAACTGAAGAAGTTAAAAATACAAAAGCTGCAATTCAAGGTGCGAAAGATATTATTGCGGAAATGGTATCTGATAACGCAAAACAAAGATGGGCTTTCAAAGATACGATTTTAAAAGCTGGTGTGATTTCTACAAAGATCAAGAAAGACGCAAAAGATGAAAATAAAGTCTATGAAATGTACTATGACAGAAGTGAAAAGATTTCTCAATTGGCAGATCATAGAATCATGGCAATTGATCGTGCAGAAAAAGAAAAGATCATTTCCGTTTCTTTTGTGTTTGATGAAGAACATTTAGAAGAAGAAGCTTATCAAAATCTAACACATGGGAAAGCAACTTCTGTAGAAAATGAATTGAAAGAAGCCGCAAAAGATGGTTGTGAAAGATTATTGTTCCCATCAATTGAAAGAGAAATTCGTTCTGAATTGAGTGAAAGAGCTCAAAATCAATCTATTGAAATCTTCTCTATGAATCTTGAAAAGCTATTATTACAAGCTCCATTGAAAGGTAGAATCGTATTAGGATTTGACCCTGGTTTCTATAATGGATGTAAATTAGCTGTTATTGATGAAACAGGTAAGATGTTAACAGTTGATAAAGTTTATCCATTTAAGACAAACAAAGAAAATCCTGAAGCAATTGAAGCTGCAAAAAAGAAAGTATTATCTTTGATTCAAAAATATCATGTACAAATCATTGCGATTGGTAATGGTACAGCTAGTAGAGAAAGTGAAAAACTATGTGCTGAATTAATTAGAGATAATAACTTGGATGTACAATATGCAATTGTTTCTGAAGCAGGTGCATCTGTATGGTCTGCACAAGAAGCAGCACGTCAAGAATTCCCAGATATGGCAATTGAAGAAAGATCTGCAGTATCTATTGGTAGAAGATTATTAGATCCATTAGCTGAATTAATTAAGATCGATCCTAAATCAATTGGTGTTGGGCAATATCAACATGATCTTCCACAAAAGGCTTTATCTCAAAGATTAGATGAAGTTGTTATGAAGGCAGTTAATAGAACGGGTGCTGATTTAAATACAGCTTCTGTAGAATTGTTAACACATATTTCTGGCTTGAATGCAGGTATCGCAAAGGAAATCATTAACTATCGTAATGAAAATGGTAAGTTTACAAATCGTAAACAATTACTCAAGGTTAAGAAGTTAGGTCCTAAAGCATATACACAATGTGCTGGTTTCTTACGTATTACAGATGGTGATGAACCATTAGATGAAACAAGTATTCACCCAGAAAGTTATGACGCAGCTAGAGAAGTAATGAAGGCTTGTGGCATTACGAAGCTTGGTGAAAAGGATGCTGAATTCCCAGAAGAAAAGACAAAAGATCTAGGGATTGATTCTTATACATTGAATGATATTGAAGAAGCTATTAAACAACCATTAAGAGATTATCGTGATCAATTTGATGGTGCATTACTCAAGAGTGATGTATTAGAAATTTCTGATTTACATAAGGGTGATCAATTATCTGGTACAGTTAGAAACGTTGTAGACTTTGGTGCGTTCATTGATATTGGATTACATCAAGATGGTCTAGCACATATTTCTCATATGTCTATGAATCGTATTTCTCATCCAAGTGAAGTCGTTTCTGTTGGCGATATCGTAAATGTTTGGGTATATGAAATTGAAGAAGATAGAGGTAGAGTACAATTATCTCTTCTTCCATTAGAACAACTTGAACAAAGAGATGCAGAACATAAGAGAAAGAAATCTTCAAAAGATAGAAAGAAATATCAAAAGAAACCTACAAAGAAAGAAGTAACAATGGATGACGCTATGGCTAATCTATTGGCTCGCTTTGGAAAATAAACAAACAAAAAAGAGAATTGAAGCAATTCAAATCTCTTTTTTTAATGTGATCTCAATGACTGTATCAATTGGATCAGGACATTGATGAGAAACTGTATCAATGTTTAAGAATGTATATTCTGGATAACTTTCAGCGTTCCATGGTGTTTGGATTTTGATTTCAGAACCATCCGATAATCTTCTGACTTTTAAGATCTTTTCTTTTGGAATATGGACAGGAATATCAAATACACTTTCATCTAATACATGTGCGTAAATTATGTTACCTTTTTGGGTATATCTTCCCCATTCTGGTTTATCTAGATTACATTTACCACATTGATAGATAGAAGCTTTATTGTATTGCATCCATTCAGCGATTTCTTTTAAGATTTTTGTAGATTGTTGCGGGAATTTTCCACGTGCATCAGGGCCAACATTACAAATTAAATTACCGGATTTACTGACACATTCTACAAGCGTACGAATGATTAATTTCGCGGATTTATAATTTGTATCTTTTGCGCAATATCCCCAATGTTCATTCATAGTTAAACAAGCTTCCCAAGGAATTGGTTTACCTACTTTGTTTGTAATGCCACTTGGTGGAATCATTTGTTCTGGAGAAGTGAAATCACCAGAAGTGAAAGATGGATGTTCCTCCATGATCGTTCCTGGATAAATGCCATCTCCTTCTAAACGATTATCAATGATCATATCTGGTTGGTATGTTCTTGCCATGGTAACGATTTTATTGGCATCCCAAACATCTTTCTTCATGGAATCATAAGAAAAATCAAACCACATGATATCGAGTTTTCCGTATTGTGTTAATAATTCTTTGATTTGTTCATGCATATAAGCTAAATAGCGAGAAAAATCTCTATGTTCATTACTACATTCAGGATGGTTTCTCATTGGATGATGCTTATCTTTATAATGTGGATAATCCGGATGATGCCAATCTAATAAAGAATAATATAATCCTATTTTTAATCCTTCTTTACGAAAAGCATCTAAAAATTCTTTGACATAATCTCTTTTAGCTTTCCAATTTGTTGTCTTTGTATCATATAAACAATATCCATCATGATGTTTTGCGGTCATAACTGCATATTTCATACCTGCTTCTTTTGCGAGCTTTGCCCATTTATCAGGATGAAAATCATCTGGATCAAATTCATTGAAGTATTGAATATAATCTTCTTCTTTCATTTGTTCATCACTTCTGACCCATTCACCTCTTGCAGGGATTGCATATAAGCCCCAATGAATGAATAAACCAAATCGATCTTGTTGGAATTCTTGAATGTTCATATAGCACCTCTTATACATTTATTTTATACGAAAATGATAAGAAAGTGTTTTCAATTTGTGTGAAGACTGTTATCGTATGGATGTACATATAAAAACAAGCATCTTTGTGTTATAATAAGCGAGTTTTGGAAGGTGAAAGATGATAAAAGCAATTATTTTGGACTTTGCTGGAGCGATGATAGCCGCAAAAGGAACAGACTATTCTGAATTGATCCGTGAAGTCATCAACAATAGTAATATTAAAACAGAAGAAGAAGCAGTAGCATTCTATAAAGAAGAACTAACAGCTTTAGAAGCAGTCTCTCAAGGTGAGAATTTCATGACAATGGATGAAATGGAAGATAAGATCATCACGACTGCGATTGATAAATATAATCTAAAAAAAGATCGTAAACAAATGCATACTTTATTAAAGAATTTCTGGATGTATTCTCCTATTTATCCAGATGTAAAAGAATTTTTCTTAAAGTGTCCTTTACCTGTATATATTCTGACAAATCATTCAGAAGATTATATTCATGTTGTTGTACGTAGAAATAATTTACATCCTTATGGAATATTAAGTGCAGAAAATTATAAAGTAAGTAAACCATCTCCACAATTCTTCTCTAAGGCAAAAGATATTACATCTTATGAAAATGAAGAAGTGATGTATGTATCTAGTGATTTAGAAACAAATGTTGTGGAAGCAAGTGAAGCAGGAATTAATGCGGTATTGTTAGATCGAAAGAGACAATATCGTAATGCAAAGTGTCAAAGAGTGAGAAGTTTAGTAGAAATATTAGTGAATTTAAATCAATGAGGCAATTATGGCAATTTTAGAAGTAAAAGATTTAAATTATTCATATGTTGAAGAAAGACAGACGATTAAAAACGTCTCTTTTTCTGTTGAAGAAGGAAGTTATACAACAATTGTTGGACATAATGGTAGTGGAAAATCAACGATTGCGAAATTGATTATGGGATTATTAGAAAAACAAAGTGGTTCTGTAATGATTGATGGAATTGAATTGAATGTAGAAAATTTAAATCAGATTCGTTCTAAAATTGGAATCGTTTTTCAAAATCCAGATAATCAATTCATTGGAGCAACTGTTAGAGATGATATTGCCTTTGGATTAGAGAATCATTGTGTAGAACCTTCTTTAATGGATGACATCATTGTGAAGAATGCAAGTCTAGTAAGAATGGATGATCATTTAGAAAAAGAACCAACACATTTAAGTGGTGGACAAAAACAAAGAGTTGCGATTGCGGGTGTATTAGCGATGAAACCAAAGATCTTGATCTTTGATGAAGCAACTAGTATGTTGGATCCTGATGGAAAAGATGAAATTAAAAAGGTAATCATGCAGTTGCATAAAGATAGTTCTTTAACGATTTTATCAATTACACATGATATTGATGAGGTAGCTTCCTCGGATTATGTCATTGCTTTAGAAAACGGAAAAGTAGCTTTAACAGGTACACCAGATGAAGTATTTCAACATGAACAAAGATTAAAAGAAATGAGATTAGATATTCCATTTTCTTTGAAATTAAGAAATGCTTTAAATAAACGTGGTGTTCAAGTAAAACGTCATCTAAATATGGAAGGGATGGTGGATGAATTATGCCAATTACATTCGAAAATGTAACACATACCTATAGTGCAGGTACACCTTATAAATCCACTGCTTTAAAAGGCATCAATTTAGAAATCCAAGAAGGAAAGATGACCGCAATCATTGGACAAACAGGTTCTGGTAAAAGTACTTTGGTACAACATTTAAATGCATTGTTATTACCAGATGAAGGTGTTGTGCATATCTTAGATAGAGAAATCAAAGCACACGAAAAAACAAAAAATTTGAAATCATTAAGAGGAAGAGTTGGACTTGTGTTTCAATTTCCTGAATACCAATTGTTTGAAGAAACAGTTTTAAAAGATGTTGCCTTTGGTCCAAAAAACTTTGGATGTAGTGAAGAAGAAGCAATTCAAAAGGCAAAGGAAGCAATGAAACTTGTTGGATTAGATGAACATTTCTATGAGAAAAGTCCATTAGAAATGTCTGGTGGACAAAAACGAAGAGCAGCTATTGCGGGGATTCTAGCGATGGATCCAGAAATCTTAGTTTTAGATGAACCAACGGCTGGATTAGATCCTGCAGGTACTGCGTTGATGATGTCTTTATTTTCTAGATTAAATAAAGAATTACATAAAACGGTATTGATGGTTACACATGATATGGAAAATGTATATACATATTGTGATGATGTTGTTGTTATGGAAAAAGGAACTGTGAAATTGAAAAGTTCTGTTAAAGAATTCTTCTCTGATCCTAAAAAATGTAGGGAATTGAATATTTTGCCTCCATACATTGTAAGAATGAAAGAAATGTTAAGTGAACAAGGTTTTGTGATTCCAGAAACTGTGACAAATATAGATGAACTTGCGGATTATATCGCAAAGGAGGTCAAGTAATATGGGAAACTTTACACTTGGCAGATACATTCCTTTGGATTCTGTTGTTCATCAATTAGATCCTAGAGCTAAAATCATGGCAATGTTGATCGTGTTAATTACGATCTTCTTTCCAGCTGGATGGTTAGGATACGCAGTAATCTTTGCGTGTGTTTCTGTAGTTATCATATTAGCGAAATTATCTGTTTCTTTTATTTGGAAAGCAATGAAACCAATGTTATTTATGTTGGTATTCTTACTTGTAATCAATGCGTTGGTATTGAAAACAGGTACAGTATTACTAACAATTGGTGGTTGGTCTTTATATTCAGATGCAATCTTTCAAACATTGTATATTGCGGTACGTTTGTTATTGATGGTGATGATTACGACTTGTTTAACAGCTACAACAAAACCATTAGAAATGACATTAGGTATTGAAGATCTATTAAGTCCATTTCAAAAGATTGGTTTGCCATCTCATGAAATCGCAATGTTGATTTCGATTGCGTTACGTTTTATTCCAGATTTGATTGATGAAACTGCAAGAATCATGAAAGCTCAAGAATCTCGTGGTGTAGATATGAAAGAAGGAAAACTATCTGAAAGAATCATGGCAATCTTATCTTTGATTGTTCCTTTGTTTGTTTCAGCATTTCAAAGAGCAGAGGATCTTGCTAATGCGATGGAAGCAAGAGGGTATGCTCCAGGAGAACCTAGAACACGTTATAAACAATTGAAGATGACAGCGAAAGATTGGTTATTACTTGGATTGTGTATTGCGTTAATGGGTATCATAATTTGGATGGCGTGGTTTCGATGAGATACAAATGTACGGTTTCTTATGTTGGAAACCACTATGAAGGATGGCAATCTCAAACAAAGGGAACGTCCATTCAAGAAAAAATAGAAGAAGCAATTGAACATATTACACAAAAACATATTCCAATCATTGCTTCTGGAAGAACAGATGCTGGTGTGAATGCAAAAGCACAAGTATTTATGTTTGATACAGAAAGAGATATGGATCCGAGAAAGTGGATGGGTGCAATCAATGCGTATCTACCAGATGATATTCATATCTTAGATGTTGAAAAAAAAGATGATATTTTTCATGCAAGATACAATGTACGTTATAAAAAATATACATATCGTATCAACAATGGAATGTATGATGTATTTACAAAAGACCATGCATATCAATATTCTGTTCCATTAGATTATGAAAAGATGGAGGAATGTATTCGTGTATTTGAAGGAACACATGATTTTACATCTTTTAATTCCTCTTCTTTAGAAGAATATCCAATTCAAGTACGTTCTATTTACCATGTAGAATGTCAAAAAGTAAATGATATGATTTCACTTACATTTATAGGAAAAGGATTTCTTAGATATCAAGTACGAATGATGGCAGCATCTATTATTGATGTTGGTAGAGGAAAGAAAACCATTGAAGATGTGAAAAAGATGCTAGAAGAAAAAAGTAGGACCGTTAAAAGACATAACGCACCTGCTTGTGGACTAACATTAGAACATGTGGATTACTTTGAAATGATTGCTTTAAATGAAAATATTCAAATTAGAGAATTCTTAAAAGGTGATACACTTCCATGTGAAGAATGGAATATCGTAGATATTGAACAAAGAATACTGAATAATATTCATCCATGTGCATATGCAATTTGTACAAGAAACAATCAAGAAATGAAAGGTTGTCTCATCTTAAAAGATGATCAAGCTACTATTTATTTATATGATATGAATGATCAAATGTATATTAATGAAATACAAACACAAATCATTCATAAATTGAATGAAAAGAATATTTCTTCATATGAGATTCAACTCTATGATTCTACAAAAAATTATCTAAAATAGAACAAAAAAAGATTGACTTTATTGTGGTAAACTACTAGACTTAAACGTGGCACTCCATGCCAAAAATGTAGCCCCGGTAAAGTTACATTTTCAGTAAAGGAGAAAAAGAAATATTATGCGTCAAACAACGATGTTAAAGCCAAGCGAAGTTGTCCGTACATGGTACGTAGTAGATGCTACAGATGCTACACTTGGACGTCTTGCAACAAAAGTAGCTACAGTATTAAGAGGTAAGAACAAGCCAACTTACACACCTAATGTTGATTGCGGTGACTATGTTATCGTTATCAATGCTGATAAGGTTAAGATCACTGGCGACCAGGATTTCAAGAAGTTTTACTTCTCACATTCTCAATGGCCAAATGGTCTACGTGTAAGATCAACAAAGGTTATGCGTGAACAGTATACAGTTGAATGGGTTGAAAAAGCTATCAAGGGTATGCTTCCTCATACTAAGCTAGGTGATGTTCAACGTAAACATGTATTTGTTTATGAAGGACCTGAACATCCACACACAGCTCAAAAGCCAGTTGAGCTAAAGGTAAAGTAAGGAGGAAATGAAGACAATGCCAACAAAGAAGAAGACAGTTAGCTACGCCGGAACAGGACGTAGAAAGAAGTCTGTTGCCCGTGTTTTTATGACTCCGGGAACAGGTAACATCACAGTTAATGGTCGTACTTTAGAAGAATACCTACCACAGGCTACTCTTCGTATGGAAGTTAATGCTCCATTAGTATTGACAGAAACAAAAGATCAGTTTGATATCAAGATCAACGTATACGGCGGTGGCTATACAGGCCAAGCTGGTGCTATGAGACATGGTATCGCTCGTGCTTTATTAGAAGCAAGCGCTGATTACAGACCAGTACTTAAGAAAGCTGGATTCCTCACACGTGATTCTCGTATGAAGGAAAGAAAGAAGTACGGTTTAAAGGGTGCAAGAAGAGCACCACAGTTCTCCAAGCGTTAATTTATTTGGTTTGGAAAAACAAAGAAGTCCCATATTTTTGGGGCTTTTTTTGTGGTTTTTGCACTTGCTAAAAAGCATAATAAAAGCAGGAAACTAAGCTCCTGCAGTAGTAATTAAAATAGTAATGATAGGTAATCTTGTCTTGAATCAAGTATTCTAATTATTTCGATATTCTCTTTGTTGGTATTATAGAATACAATTTGTTTAGATACGACTAAATAACGGAATGATGTATCTATGTTGAAATGATCAGACATTTTAGGAACTAAATAAGGAATGTCTTTCAATAATGAAATTGTATTTACGATGTTGCTTTTAAGCTTGTTTGCGGCTTGAGTGTTATGAAACTGATTGATAACGGTGTAACTACAAAAAATACAATCTAATCATTTCTATTACAAACCTGTTAGATATTTTGATTGTTCCCACATCAATGATTTCCTGAGGTACAACGGTCTATGAACTGGTTGAATTTTTCAATGGTATAAAACGATCTGAATTGGATCTTTTAATGTTTGGTAACAATAATCTAATCACCCTAATACAACATCTAATACCATCATCATACTAAAACCAATCATAAAACAAATCGTTGGGAAATTGCTATGATGTCCAATAGACATTTCAGGTACTAGTTCTTCTACTACAACATATAACATAGCACCTGCCGCAAAACTTAAAAAATATGGAAATGAAAATAAGATCCATTTAGAAAATAAAATCGCGAATAAACCAAAAATAGGTTCTACAATTCC
>CAVLCI010000063.1:0-11968 GCA_963661415.1 Bifidobacteriaceae bacterium
AAATTTCTTTAATATTTATTTTTGTTTTCCTAATTCTCTACAGTGTTCTACAGATACCTTTACAAACTCATGATAGATTTCATCAAAACCCATAGATTCAATTTTTTCAAGAGCTGTAACTGTAGCACCACCTGGAAGACGTAATGCTTTTTCTAAATCATCTAAGCTAATATCACTTGATAGAATCATTTCCGCACTACCCTTCATTGTTTCTGCGAATAAACGAACTGCATTTTCAGGATCCAGTCCTAAATCTGTTGCCTCTTTTTTCATTAAATTCGCAATATGATAGAAAAAACCTGGCGCAGAACCATTAAATGGAAGAATTTCTGCCATCTTTCCATCTGGAATTTCTTCTACCAATCCACAAGAGCTTAAAATCGCAGTAACATTCTTAACATCTTCATCTGTACAAGCTACAGAACGAGATACCGCAAATGCACCTTCTCCTACTTGGCTTGACATATTAGGCATACAGATAACAATTTTGTATCCATCACCAATTTTTTCTGCATACCAATCTTGTTCAACACCTGTAACAACAGTCAACATTACTTGGTCTTTACGAATGTTGGCTGCTAATTCATCAATAATGAATCCAACAACTTTTGGTGTAACTCCTAACACTAACATTTCAGAGTTATCAATTAACTCTTTCATGCTGTCAAAAGTTACATAACCTCTTGCCGCATAATCTTTTTTTACTTCTTCACTAACATCATAAATACCAATTTCTGCTGGATTATAATCCGCATTCTTTTCAGCACCTCTGTGCATTGCACGGATAATATTTCCGGCCGCAATAAATCCATAACGTAACATTTATATTTTCTCCTTTAAATAATTGTTTTAATATACTTTCCTGTTTTTTCAGCACACCATTTCATGTGGGTATCATCTGGTACTTTTATATCAGGTAATGGATAGGTTAAACCAAGTTTTCGGTATGTATCTGTACCTAATTTGTGGTAAGGCAATAGTTGTAAATGATCAACTCCAGGTAATTGTCCCAAAAATTGTCCAAGTGCTTCTAAATCTTCTTTTGAATCATTTACACCTGGAATCAATGGACGACGAATAATCAACTTCATTCCTGGAAAACCTAGTCCCGCTTTTTTGATATTTTCCAATATCAAATCATTAGATACATCTGTATAAAACTTATGTTTTTTGGAATCTGTTATTTTCATATCTACAAAAGCTGTATTCGTATAGTGTAAGATCTTCTCTATTTTTTCCCAATCACCATAGAACGATGTTTCAATACAAGTATTAATTCCTTCAATACAGGATCTTCGTATGATGTTGTATGCGAAATCCGCTTGCATTAAAATCTCTCCACCAGATAAAGTTACTCCTCCACCAGAATGAAAATAAAACGGAATATCTTTACGCACTTCAACCATCACATCTTCAACTGTCAAATTCATTCCATATGTAATTTCATCATTTAAAGTACTTTGTATTTCTCTTTTATGACTTTCTGGCGTAGAACACCATTTACAACGAAGTGGACACCCCTTTAAGAAAACAACCGTTCGCATTCCATCTCCATCATAAATAGAACTTTTCTCAAAGCGCAAAACAGTTCCTTTCATGTCCATTCCTTCATATTTATCAAACATATCTTATCAACCTATCTTCTTTGTGTTTCATTACGCGTGTATGTTATACCACGTGAAATAAAACAACTGAAATATCCGTAACAAATATAATTATTCATTATTTGAATACTTTATTTTCTTTAACAAGCGGCTTTCATCTATCGATAAAAACCGCTTCGTACTTACTTATTTTTCAATGAAGTAATTGCTTTCTCCATAGACTTTCTTTGCGTTGAATCCAATACCTAGTTCTTTGTACATGTATTCAACTGATTGTTTTAAACCTTCTAATTCCATTTTACGGCCTTCTTCTAATGTATGACCTGATAGAGGAAGTTCGATTTCTAAATCAATTGTATCTAAGCCTTCTGGTGCTTCTTCTCTTAAGATATCCATAATTGCTTTACAATCTACATTTCCTTGACCAATTGCTGTACCTAATGAATGTGTTCCATCTGGATCTGCAAATACACGGTTATCGCAGAAATGAACACAATAACAATATGGAGCCATCTTCTTAACACAATCTGCAATTCCTTCCATAACCATTAATGAGTTGATTGTATCGCAACATGCACCAACTAATGGATGATTTAATTGTTCAACTAACCAAATAACTTCATCTGCGAATAAATCACAATGATTTTCAATCGCAATTGGCAAGTTATATTCTTCCATTAATGGAATATTTTCTTTAAATTGATTATAAATATCAATTAATTGTGTCATTACACTAGGTGCTAAACAAGAATGAGAAGATTTTTCTGGATGCTCAACATCTGTAGAATATTTCACTAATTTACAACCTAATTTATGTGCAATTTCTAAAGAATCTTTTACTGTACAATTTACACGTGGATCACTTGGTGCATTGAATGAAACATTTAATTCTAATTCGATACCTGCATCTTCAGCGATTTTTCTACATTCAGCCAAATGTTCATCTGATGTATCATTTTGAATATCAACTAAAGTAATATGTAAAACGTCTAATCCTACTTCTACCGCAATATCCACTAAATCCTTAAAAGTAGCTACTTGTTCAAATGAATGATGTTCTCCATACTCTTGAAAGCCCCAGCTTTCTCCAAATCCTGAAAGATGAAGCGTATAGCTATGCATCCCTAATTTAAATTTTCTGTCGTGATTTTTAATCATGTTTTTTTCCTCCTATTATCTATGATTAATTTTTTATTAAGACCAAGACTTAATTTGTGTACGTGAAATAATATCGTCTTGAATATCTTTTCCTAGTTCAACAAAGAACGCTGTATAACCTGCAACACGAACCAATAAATCTTTATGATTTTCTGGATGTGCCTGTGCATCTAATAATACTTCTGGTTTAATGATATTGTATTGTGTATGATAAATATCTAATGTACATTGTGTCTTTAATAAGAACATCATGTGATTTAGACCTGCATCACCTTCTAATAAATCTGGATCAATTTTCAAATTCATTTGTGTTCCTTGTGTAAAACGTGCATGTGGTAAATTACTGATTGATTTCAATAAGGCAGTAGCACCATTTACATCTGTACCACCAGTAGCACCAATACCATCTGCTAATGGTTGCCAAGCTTTACGTCCAAATGGTAAAGCACCAACACTTTGTCCAATAGGAACATTTCCAGATACTGGTAACATACCAGCTGTCAATTTACCAAACGGAGAATCATAACTTTCAATAACATCTACTAAGTAATTATAGATTTCACCCGCACAGAAATCTGCTCTTGGATCATCATTTCCATATTTAGGAGCTTCTTTGCACATTTTCAAAATATCATCATAACCTTCAAAATTAGCATCTAAAGCTTTGCATAATTCATCCATTGTAACTTTCTTTTGATCGTATACTAAGTATTTCACATCCGCTACAGAGTTAATAATATCTGCTTGTCCAATAATATTAATTCCGTTACCAACATTAAATTCAGCTCCACCATTTGCATAATCTTTTCCTGTTTTCATACAATTTGGATAAGTCAATGACAATGCAGGTACTGGTCTATAATTTTCACTTAAATAATCCAAGTAAGAATTCATTGTAGCCATCGTATGAACGAAATAATCGATTTGTTTCTTAATAGCATTCATAAAATCTTCGAATGTCTTGAAATCTCTTGGATCACCTGTTTGAATGGATACTTGTTTTCCTGTTTTACGAGATTTACCGTTGTTCATAACCATATCAACAACACCACCCATACTAATTTCGCCAATATCTGTATAGGATTTTAAACGTCCTTCAAGATTGGTTTCAACACATCCACAAGGTGTCCAGTCCCATGCTTGTGATAGTGGAACACCTTTGTTCAATAACATCTTGATTCCTGCATCATCATGATAAACAGCTGGCATTGTTCTTCCCATACGGATACATTCTGCTGCTTTTCTTAAGAATGAATCAGGATTTTTGGAAATATTATAACGAACTGTCATGTTTGGTTCTTTCAATGCGGTATCTTCTGTAGCTTGAATTGTCATATAAGACAATGGATTAACTGCATCATTTCCATATTGATCAATACCACCTGCACAAACTTGTACTGTCATGTTATATCCTGCAGAGAAAGCTGCACTTTCACCATCTTGGAACAATCCCATTTCTGCAATCTTAATCCAGAAACAATCTAATAGTTCTTGTGCTTCTTCTTGTGTTAATGTTCCATCTTCAATATCCTTTTCATAGTATGAAATTAAATATTGATCCATACGTCCTAAGTTATAAGAGGACGCATTTTGTTCCATGAAGATACAGAATTCATACGTTAACATACTTTGTAATGCTTCGTAAAAATTACGTGGTGGATTTTCAGGTACATGACGATTTACTTCTGCAATCTTTAATAATTCAGCTTTACGTACTTCATCCTTCTCTTCACTTGCCATTTTTTCAGCGAGATCAGCATGACGATTTGCCAAGGCAATGATTCCTTCAGCTGAGATAATTAATGATTTATAGAAAATCATTTGTTTGACTGTATCTTCTCCAGCCGCATCATCTAAAGCAGCTAATTTTTCTTCTGCTTCTTTTTTAATTCCAGCGATTCCTTTTGATAATAAAGTTCTCCATCCTGGAGTATTTTCACCATATCCACGAACAAACTTTTTATCTACATATAACATTCCACCATCTCTCATGGTTCTTACATCTTCTGGCATCATTGCATTCCAACGATCTAATACGCATTTACCTCTCCAATATGGAGCAACTTCTTCCATAAATAATTTCTTATTTTCTTCAGATAAATAGAAAGGATCATATTTACGTGTACTGATCGTATCCAATTCTTTTTCAATTACAGAACAAGCTGAATCTGGATTCAAGATACCTGCACGTGGTTTAAATGCAACTCCTCCAACTAATAATTCATGATCTTGAATGAAGATTGGTTTATTTTCATAGACTTTCTTCATTCCTGTAGCCTTTTGAATCGCCCAAGGTTGTCCTTCTGTTTCTTTAAAACCTTGTGTCACATAATATGCATCTAAGATATCCATCTCAACACGATGAGACATATAATTTTCTCTTAGCGCGTTAATTCTCTGCATGTAATCTTTCGCCATAATAACCTCCTTTTACATGTTCATTTATAAATTCTGGGGATGTTTCTGGTGCCATAATTTGACAAGTAATACCACCCACGATCAATACAACTGCACATACTAACAAACTTCCCGTTGCACCTAATTTTTCAACTAATATTGGTAACAAAAATGTTCCTAAGAATGCTCCAATACGACTAAATGCGATAACAATTCCAACACCCGTTCCACGCACACGATCATTAAATAATTCTGGTGGATAAGGCCATTCAATCACAACTGCAATCGACATAATCAATGCATATGCAGCAAAAGCACAAATTGTGATAGCCATCGATATATATTGACCAACAATCATGACAATTAGCGCAAGAGCAGCTCCAAAGAAAGTAGAAGTCAAAAATTTTCTTCTTGAAATTCTGCTAATGATCCAAACACCCACAAAAGCACCTGCCATACAAAATACATCGTAAATAATGTCACCCGTATATCCACCACCAATATTCATTTGTTTCACAAGAATAGGAAGGAAGATACCTACGCCAAAATATGGAAAGACTTGGCAAGCATAAAAGATGCCACCAACTAAAGTATTATTTCGATATTTATCACTAAATAATTCTTTAACTGATACTTTTTCTTCTGCTTCTTTCTTTTCAACAACCACGCAATATTCACAACCTATTTTTTTCTCAATCAATGCATTCGCTTCCGCGTCTCGTCCTACGCTAGCTAACCAACTTGGAGATTCTGGCATTCCATTTATGAATCGAAGAATAGCACTGATTCCTCCTAAAATAGCAGAAGAAGCAAATATCAAATGATAATCTGTTCCAATATTCCCCATGATCAATCCAGCTACGAAGCTCAATACATAACCAAATGTCCAATAAATAACGAATTCACTTAAATAATCTGGAGATTTTGTTCCATTGACCCATTCTGAAATAATCGTACTTCCTACAGAATATTCAATTGCGATACATAATCCAATTCCAATACGAATAAGTAATATCAACCAGACATTCGATGCAAATAAATGAAAAATCGAAAAGATTGTAAACAACAACATATCCAACAACAAAAGTTTACTGCGACCAATTTGATCAGCTAAATTCCCTAAAAATAAACTTCCACTCAATCCTATCAATGTCCCAGCACCTAATAAGCCAACCCAAAATGTATTCAGTCCTAATACACTTTGTGCTTGCGTCACAGCATTTCCTGCAATTCCTAAGGCATATCCACAAGCAACTTGTCCAAGAGCCGCACATAGAAATAACATTTTATGAAACTGTGTTATCGGAGCTTCTTTGTAATTTGTTTTCATTTTTCCTCCTATTTATATTCATTAACTTTTTACATCAGAACTCAAAGATGACTCCTAGGTTTTTCATCTATGGGTCACTTGTTAAAAAGTTAACATATCCCTTGAGGAAAATTTAACATGTTAAAAGACATTCGTGAAATACCCGAATCGAATGTCATTATTCAATAATTGGATGATTTATAGATTCAATGATTTCCAATAAATTCATAGATTTTATGCATATATAAAAAAGAAAAGAAGCAGAGTTATACTCTGCTTGAAAGTTTCCTAAAGTTCATTTATTTTTTCCAAAAACAATTTAATTACTGGATTACTATTATCTGGATTATATACACAAACATACGTATCAGAATAATCAGATTCAAATGGAATCGTATGAAAATATGGATTGTTATTTAGATATGGATCATGTGGATTAGAAATTGTAAGGCCATGATCTGCGATGGTACGGAAATAAGCAACTTCTGATAATGGCACGCCAATTTGTTTAACACCCTCTAATGAAAAAACACCTTGAAATAATTTATCTACTTGGTACCCATTTGGCTCAGTTAAAAAGAACGTTTCTCCTTGAATATCTTCATAATCTAAATGATCTTTATTTGCCAAACGATGATCTTTTGGCATAACAATTAGAGTTTCTTCTTTTCGAAGTTTTTTCACAACAAATCCTGCTTTTTGCCAATGTGGAAATTCAATACCAATGACAATGTCCACACTGCCTTTTCTCAAAGCATCTAGTTGTTGAGGTGTAGTCATCTTTGTATATGTAATATCTAAAGCTGGCCAAGAATTTTGTAATTCTTCGATAATTGGAAAAAACATAAATTCACAATAATAGCCAAGTTGAAAAGCTATGGATAACTTACCTGATTTCCCTTGCGAAGCAATTTCAGCCGTTTCAAGTGCTAAATTAATTTGGGAAAGTGCTTCTTTTATTCCTTCATACAAAATACGACCAGGTTCTGTTAATTCTAAAGGTTTACTTCTTCTATTAAACAAAGAATAGCCAAGTTCAGCTTCTAGCATTTGAATTTGGCGACTGATTGTCGGTTGCGATGTATACATTTTTTCAGCTGCACGCGTAATATTTTTTGTTTCAGCAACCGCAATAAAATATTTGAATTGTAATAGTGTCATAAACACCTCCAAAGAATCATAATAATTCGATTATAGCATAGCTAGAAAATAGTTCATCGTACAATTCACACCATATTATTGGAAATCACATTTGCGTCTATGACAACTTCAATCGCATAATCTATTCCTACAATAACCTTGATACAAACCAATCTATAATTATTCCTAGAGAATCTTATTTTTTACTTACAATTTAGTTTTTTTATTTTCTTTTGCTTGAAACTTCGCTAACATTTCCAACATGTATTTTCCGATAGTTACTGGATTATCATCAAAACCAGCACAGACAAGCCGTAACTCATCGGATGTCAGTATCTGCCCATGATTACGAAAGTGACACAATCGTTGGTATTTTTCAAATTGTTTATTTGTAATCTGATACATCTACATTCATCCTGGTAATCTAATTATAATTTCAATATAGTCATTTCTCAATTTAGTCTTTTTTTGCAAAATAACTAAATTAAAAAAATATGACACAATTAAATTTTGATACAAATTCCAAGTTTATTATGAGGTTAGATCAACCAGCCATTAATATTCAAAATACTATCAATAACTTCAATACTTACTTCAAAATCAAAATTGTTTAATTTTAAGTGAGATGATAAACTAACATTAAATAATTGATGGAGTTCTTATGCGTAAAAAAATTATAAATATGATGTTTAGTTTATCAACAATGCTAATGTTGTTTGGATGCACCAAACAGAATACTGTTCCTACCATGGATGATGCAATGAATATACAAGCATATACTGATGGAACAATATATGGAACAGCGGTAACGAAAATTTTGGTTACATATAAAGAAAATACAGATTTAACGAATATTGATAAAAACAGCTACGTTATAGAAGATCGTGGTAGTTTAAATCCTGATTTTGGCGAACTTGAAATTGATGATGTTGAAGTTAATGAAAACGTAGTAACGATCAATATTAAACATTGTTTTGATGCAACCGATAATAATACACTCATTTATACTGGTGATAATGCTGAAGGCATAAGAGAACGTAATTCCTATGGAGTATATGTTACAACAGGCTGGTATAGAGACGTTGATGGAAATATTCATTATGGTGATGGAACAAATAAAGAATACTTCAGCAATGAAAACAATATCGCCTTTCAAAAAAGAAATTGTTTAGATTTAAGAATTAAACATAAAGATGAAAAGAACTTTGAGAGTTTAAGTGATGAACTTGGAGAATACAATAAAAACAGTAAATGGCTAGAAACGATTGATTTACAATTTGGTGATGATGGTTTTAAAAATCTATATGATTTAAAAATTGCTAGTAGTGCAGCAATTGTAAAAGATAAAACTGGCGATCAATATGTTCGTGGCTATTACTATGTTCCTAGTAACTATAATCCTGATAATGGTATTGTCTTTGTTTTACAAGGACAAGGAATTTGTTATTGGAGATTAGAAGATGGCAGCGATAACGAAGGTACTGGCATAATGTTTGATACAGCTACTACATCTTGGAAAAATACGGGTGCAATTGTTGTTAATATTCATGATCGTTCAAGTTATGGAAAAGATTTCGGAAGCTTTTGGGAAACATATGATTTTGTATTAGATGATGCAAATGTCATGAAGTATTTTATTGAAAAATATAATGTTAGTGGCAATATCGTCCTACAAGGTAATTCTAGAGGAACAATGGCTAGTTCAATGATCATTAAAGCTTTAGCTGGACAAGCTTATAACCCTAAAAATCAAATAAAAGATGGTGATTACAATGAAGATAAATATTTGGATAAAGATTTATATGATTTCACTGTTAATTGTTTTATTTGTCAAAATGGTTCTTTTGGTTATCAATATGATGAAGATGCTTGGAAAGCAATCAGTGACACAAATTTAAAAGTTTGGGCTTTTAATGGCGAACAAGATACAAATGATATTCCTAATATTAATAAATATACTGAAATGATGACTAAGAAAAATGGTGAAGATTGGGCAAAAGAAAATATTCATTTAACAGCTTTACCTTCTGAATTATTTTATCCATTTGGTGAAAGTGATCATTCTGTTACGCGTATGAATGGTTGGTTTTTTGGTGATGTTGGATATTATGGGCCTGATCTAACAATAGATGAAAATGGTAATATTGTTTATTCAAATAAATTAAGTGATGGTGATACATATACACTACTTGCAAGAGGTAACGGATTAGAAAAAAAGGGTTACGAATATATTGTGTATGACGAATCATTTCACTCATGGTCATTGAAAAGAGTTTAAATAAAAAAGTAGATGAAATTCTTTAATAAAGAAACATCTACTTTTTATGTATAGAAAACCAAAAATCCCTAAACACTTTTTAACTCTCTGAGCGAAAAGGATGGCTCTCAAAACCGAACAAAGTGGCTCTTAGTGACTGGAATGTTCATTATTTTAAGACTTTATACTTTATATAAAATCCTTGCCCTAAAGATAAACTATATAACAATTACAATAACATCCATGCAAAAACTAAAATAAGAATGTAGGAAAACCTACATTCTTATTTTGTATTTTCATAGGTTGAATTGTTATCAAAAGACTTCTCGAAGTGCCCCAAGCCTGCATAAACACTGGATTTTTAAAGCATTTCAAATTATCCAACTCAATTGTTCCTGGAGTTTGAATACTCAAAGATCCGATTAGCAAAAAGTCACTTATTGTGAATTAATATTTTCCTTTCACAATAGGTGACATTTTCGCTTAACGTTAACAAACATTGTGAAAAATAAACGATTATCAAAAAGGATTTTAAGTAAAAACAATATAGTAACAGCAGAAAATTGTTAATGGTTGCAAAAATCTATTCTAAAAGCGCCTTGTATATTGGATTTTGTCATCTATTATAGATATAATAGAATAGAAAACTGTTACAGGTTGCAAAAATCTATTCTAAGGAGACTGTTTATGGATATACGTAGAGACTTTTATTTGAATAAATTAATTAAAAGGAAAAACAATGGATTGATTAAGGTGATTACAGGAATTCGAAGATGTGGAAAATCATATTTATTAAATAATCTGTTTTATCATCATCTTTTGGAAAGCGGTGTGAATTCTGATCATATTATTCGTTTCGCCTTTGATTCAGCAGACGACCTATATTTAATTGGGGAGAGTTTGATCCAAATTGAAAAAGAAAAGCGTAATGTTGACCCAGAAAAATTTATAACATATATCCGTTCCAAAGTTATAGATGATGGAATGTATTATCTACTTTTAGATGAAGTACAAATGCTTGATTGTTTTGAATCTGTACTAAATGGTTACCTTCGAAAAGACAATATGGATGTATTCGTAACTGGAAGTAATGCAAAATTCCTATCCAAAGATATTGCCACCGAATTTGCAGGACGCGGGGATGAGATACACATGTATCCATTAAGTTTTGCTGAATTTATGACTGTTTATAACGGTGATAAATACATGGGGCTATCTGAATATATGCTATATGGCGGAATACCATTGGTAGTTTTACGAGAAGATCCAAATGATAAAGCTTCAGCTTTACAAAATTTATTTAATGAGATTTATATCAGAGATATTACTACCCGAAATCGTGTAAGAAATATTTCTGAACTGGAAGATTTACTGAATATCCTATCTTCCTTAATTGGTTCACTAACCAATCCAGAGAAATTACGCAACACCTTTAAGTCTGTAAAAAAATCAAAAATCACTTCTGCAACCATCAAAAAATATCTAGATTATTTTGAGGACTCTTTTCTAATTGAATCCGCATTACGTTATGATATTAAAGGCAAAGCATATATTGAAACGCCAAAGAAATACTACTTCTCTGATTTAGGTTTACGAAATGCAAGAATCAATTTCCGACAATTTGAACAGACTCACTCTATGGAAAATGTAATTTATAATGAGCTTCGTATGAGAGGATACAGTGTAGATGTAGGCGTTATTCCAGTTGCCGAAAAAGATAAGGATGGAAAAGTGACCCGTAAGCAGTTGGAAGTTGACTTCGTTTGTAATCTGGGGTCTGCAAGATATTACATTCAATCGGCATATTCATTACCTGATGAAGCTAAACGAATTCAAGAAATTAGACCATTTAGAAAAATTGATGATTCATTCAAGAAAATTGTCATAACAAAGGATATTGTTCAAGCACGCTATGATGATTATGGTATTTTAACAATCAATATTTATGATTTCCTACTTGATCCAACATGCCTTGAAAAATGATCACTTTAGGCATTACCTTTTTGGTAGTGCTTTTCTTTTGCCCACTTAGAAAGGATAGTGATACAATGCCAAATAACGATAAAACTGCACAAGCGTTTGAAATGATTGAACAGGGTGTTA
>CAVLCI010000064.1:0-11894 GCA_963661415.1 Bifidobacteriaceae bacterium
CAACAACCAAAAGTTTTCGCAAACATAACACTTTGTTCAATTGTAGGATAGATTTTATATTTGATTGCTTTGTTAGCCATATATCTCACCTTCTTTCTTAGAACATAGTCGCCGTGTTTATCGTAATTCATGCCTCCACTTATAGAAGTGGGGAATTTCTTGTTTAAGGTGTGTTAAAATGAGAAATAATCGCATAAATAAAGGTTTATTTAAACTTTTATTTTTTTATTTATTCAGATATGTGGATAAATATGCTTATTTTTGTGGATATTTAACGTATTTTTAATGTTTATTGTTATAACTTTCCAACATTTTTCCACATTTTATAAACAATCAAAAAGTTTCACTTTTCCACAATTGTGGAAAAGTGTGGAAAACTCATATTTCATGATAATTATGCCTTTTTCTGATTGTTGATAATTGTGTATTACTTTTTCTGTTTTCTATACTTTCCCACAAAATTAACAGTTTTCCACAATGTTTATAAGTTTTCCACTATTTATCAACTTTTTAAATTTGTGGAAAATTGTGGAAAAATACTAAAAGTATGATATTTATGCTTTTATTTAATATTCATAAAATTGTGGATAACTTTTTTATCCACAAAAATACATAGATTTTCCACAATAATGGTCATAAAATATATGAGCTATTAATAAAATTGGAGTGAAAAATGAAAATATCTAAAGACCAGTATCTTTTAGATGTGTGGAATAAAGTTTTAGAATACATGCATACTAATGAACACATAGATACACAGTTAATTAATAACTTTTATAAACCTTGTTCTTTATATGAATTAACAGATGAAAAAGCAATTCTAATATCACCTAATATTGTAAATAAACAAATCTTACAAAGCCAATCTGATGTGATATCTGATTGTTTTGTAAATATATTAGAACTTGATCATCGTATTTTGATTGAAGTTTATCAAGAAAATGAATTACCTACAGAAAAAATCATTAATACACCTATTAATTCATTTAATGATTTTGACTTTCAATCTATGCCAATTCAAAAAGATCGTACATTTGATAACTTTATTGTAGGTGATTGTAATAAAGAGTCCCAAGCTGCTTCTTTAGCTTGTGCACTTAATCCAGGTAAATTCTTTAATCCATTATTCATTTATGGTAATTCTGGGTTAGGAAAAACACATTTATTGATGTCTATTGCCAATTATGTACAAAATAATGACCCTACAAAAAAGGTTTATTATACAGAATCTTTGAAATTTGTAGAAACGGTTGTTAATGCGATACGTGATAATCGTATTGAAGAATTTAAACACTACATGTATAACGTTGATCTATTATTAGTAGATGATATTCAATTCCTTGCTGGAAAAGAAAAATCTCATGAAATCTTCTTTACGATTTACAATGAACTCGTAAATAACAAAAAACAAGTATGTATCGCTTCAGATCGTCAACCTCGTGAAATCAAAGGATTAGAAGATCGTTTGATTTCAAGATTCTCTTCTGGTTTATCTGTTGGAATTGATTCTCCTGAATTTGAGACTTCTTTAGCTATTTTACAAAGTAAAATTAAACAAAATGGTTATGGAATTGATGATGTTGATCAAGAAGGTTTGGCTTATATAGCTTCTAATTTCTCAGGAAATGTGAGAGATTTAGAAGGTGCTTGGAATCGTGTATTGTTCTACGCAATTGAATTTCAGCCAGATGGAGGATGTATTAAATTTGAAACGGTAATGAACGCTTTGAAAAATCAAGCAGTCGTATCAGATAAAACAGGTTTATCTCCTAAAAAAATCATTAAGGTAGTTGCGGATTATTATGGATTAACACGTCAACAAATCACTTCTAAAACAAGAACAAAAAATATATCAAATGCTCGTCAAATATCTATTTATTTATGTAGAAAGTTATTAGATATTCCATATATCAAGATTGGCGATGAATTTGGTGGTAGAGATCACTCTACAATCATTTCTGCTTGTACAAAAGTAGAAACACAAATCAAAAAAGATGAAGCTTTTAAAAACGCTGTGAATGAAATTGAAAAACAATTATCTTAGTTATCAACAATTTTATCCACTTTATATCAACACTATAAAATGCTAAAATTATATTGTTATTATGCGGATATTTTGAGTTTTCCACAATTTCCACAGTCTTAATAACAATAAATACACTTAAATAAATATATATAAAAGGAGGAAGTCTCATGAACTTCGTGATCAATAAAAATGAATTATCCAATGCATTGAGTATTGTATCTCATGCGGTATTTTCTAATTCACCTCAACCATCATTAAGAGGTATTAAAGTTGAAGCTAAAAATGATACTTTAATTATTACTGGAAGTGATTCAGATATTTCTATTCAAAAAACAATTCATAAAAATGATGATAATCATTTAATTATTTATGAAGAAGGTTCTATTTTAATTGAATCTAAATATTTATTAGATATCGTTAAAAAGATTGATAGTGAATCTGTTCAAGTAGAAATCATTGATGGATCATTAACTCGTTTTTCTGGAAGTTCTGCAGTATTCAAAATCAATGGTATGAATTCATATGATTATCCTACGATTGATTTCTCAATGCCTTCAGATTTTATTGAAATTGAACAATCTTTATTAACTGAAATTGTTGAAGAAACTTCATTTGCGGCAAGTGTAAAAGAAACTAGACCTGTATTAACTGGTGTTAACTTTAAATTAGCAGATCATTCATTGATTGTTACTGCGACTGACTCTTATCGTTTGGCAAAGAAAGTATTGAATTTAGATTCAGATCTTTCTTTCAATATTACGATTCCTTCTAAATCTTTAAATGAAGTGAAATCTACAATGTTAAATGGGGATGGAACAATCAAGATTTCTCAAAATGATAAGAAAGTTCAATTTGTTATTGATGATATGATTCTTCAATCTCGTTTGTTAGATGGTGGTTATCCTGAAACAGATCGTTTAATTCCGAATGAATTCTCTTATAAATTAGTAATGAATCGTCAAGATCTTATTAAGGCAATCGACCGTACTACATTTATTAAAAATGATAATATGACGATTAATAAATTACAGTGTTCAACAGATGAAATCGTATTAACAAATAAATCTCAAGAAATCGGTGAATCTAGAGAAGTATTAAATGGTACATGGAGTGGTGAACCTCTTAATATTTCTTTCTCTGGTAATTATGTAATGGATGCTGCAAAGGTATTAAAAGGTGATCAAATTACAATTGAATTTACTGGTGAAATGAAACCATTTGTATTAAAAAATATGGATGATAATAATGTGATTCAATTGGTTTTACCAGTAAGAACTTACAATTAAATTTTATTAAAAATAAAACCTTAAAAAGTTATTCTTAAAAGTAATAAAAATCATGATAAATAAAGGATTTTTTAAAGCTTTTATGTTATAATTTATAAGGTTTTTTTCATGCATGTTTGAAAGGAGTTTTCATGGATAAATTAAACAGTGAATATATTAAATTAGATCAATTTTTAAAGATGGCAAATATTATTTCAACTGGTGGAGAAGCAAAGTTTTATTTAGTTGAAAATGAAGTTCTAGTCAATGGTGTGAAAGAAAATCGTAGAGGTAGAAAACTTTATCCTGGAGATATCGTTACAGTAGAAGGAAGAAAACTAATCGTTGGATGATTATTAAATCTGTTCAGTTAAGAAATTTTAGAAATTATACTAATAGCTTATTTGAGTTTTCAGATGGTATTAATTTTATTACTGGAAATAATGCACAAGGAAAAACAAATCTATTAGAGAGTCTTGTTTATTTATCATTAACAAGAAGTCATCGAATATTAGACGATAAACAGTTAATTAAAGAAGATTGTTTATTTTCAAATATTAAATGTAATTTTTTAGATCAAGATGAATTAAAAGAAATAGAAGCTATTATTCATAGAAATGGAAAGACATTGATGGTTCATCATCAACCTATCAAGAAAAGTAGCGAATTTGTTGGTTTATTAAATGTTGTACTTTTTTCTCCAGATGATTTGAATATATTTTCAGATCCACCAAAAGAGAGAAGAAAATTAATCAATCAAGAAATTTCTAAAATATCAAATAAATATCTTAATGCTTTATCTAATTTCCAAAATTTATTAAAAGAAAGAAATCTACTATTAAAAAATCAAAATATCAATCAAATCTTATTAGATACATTAGATGAAAAAATATCACAATATGAATTGATCATTATTAAATATCGAAAAGATTTTATTGAAACGATAGATTCATATATTACAAATATATATCATCAATTATCAGATGATATCATCAATGTTCATTTGAAATATAAATGTTGTATCGATGATGAAATTTCTTATGAAAATATATTAAAGAATCATAAAGAAAATCGTCAAAGAGATATTGAGAATCATGTTACTTCATTTGGAGTTCATAGAGAAGATATTTTATTTGAAATGAATGAAAGACCTCTGATTCAGTTTGCTTCACAGGGTCAGAAAAGAATGACAGTTTTATCTTTTAAGATTGCATTATTGAAATACATACAAACAAAGACTAATAAATTACCTGTTTTGTTGTTGGATGATGTATTAAGTGAATTGGATCAAAATAGACAAATTAAATTAATTGATATGGTTGGAAAAGAATATCAGTGTTTGATTACTGCGACTGATATTCCACCATTTCTAAAAAATAAAAATATGAAGATTTTCTATATTGAAAATGGAAATCTATTGAATATTGGAGGATAGCCATGAGTGAAGAAAAAGAAGTTGTAATAAAAACAGAAGATGGTACAGAAGCTGTTATAGGTGGTACATTAGATTCTAAAGTAACAGAAGAATATAATGACTCTGAAATTCAAGTACTTGAAGGATTAGAAGCTGTTAGAAAAAGACCTGGTATGTATATTGCTTCAACATCTTCAAAGGGTCTTCATCATTTAGTATGGGAAATCGTTGATAATGGTATTGATGAAGCTATGGCTGGATATGCTTCTAGTGTTGTTGTGACGATTGATCAGAATAATACTGTTAAAGTAGAAGATGATGGTCGTGGTATGCCTACTGGTAAAAATGCAAAGACTGGTAAATCTACAATTGAAACAATTTTTACAGTATTACATGCTGGTGGTAAATTTGGTGGAGGCGCTTATAAATATTCTGGTGGTCTTCATGGTGTAGGTGCATCTGTTGTTAATGCTTTATCTTCATGGTTAGAAGTACATGTTTATCATGATGGTAGTGAATATTATCAAAGATTTGAAAATGGTGGACATCCTGTTGCAGATTGTAAAGTTATTAATTCATGTGATAAAGAAAAACATGGTTCTGTTGTTATTTTCCAAGCTGATCCTACAATCTTTACGGAAACTACAGTTTATGATCATGATACGATTCGTGATCGTTTAAGACAATTAGCGTTCTTAAATAAAGGTGTACGTTTAGTATTTAATGATGAAAGACAAGAAGAGGAAAATAAAAAGCATTATGATTTTTATTTTGAAGGTGGCTTGAAACAATACATTGATTATTTAAATAAATCAAAGTCTGTTGTTCATCCAGAAGTTATTTATGCGGAAGGATATGAAAAGGACATTCAAGTTGAAGTTGCATGTCAATATAATGATGGATATAATCCTGCTATTTATACTTTCTGTAATAATATCAATACAGTTGAAGGTGGAACGCATTTAGAAGGTTTTAATAATGCGTTAAGTAGAACTTTAAATAAATATGCTAGAGACGCTAAGATCTTAAAAGAGAAAGATGATAATTTAACTTCAGAAGATTGTAGAGAAGGAATTACAGCTGTTATTTCTGTAAAACATCCTGATCCTCAATATGAAGGACAGACAAAAACAAAATTAGGAAATTCTGTTGTTCGTAAAATTGTTTCTGATATTTTTGGTGCATCTTTAGAAAGATTTTTGTTAGAAAATCCAGATCAAGGAAAAGCAATCGTAGAAAAGGCAATGGTAGCTTCACAAGCACGTGTAGCTGCTAAAAAGGCAAGAGAAGCGACAAGAAGAAAATCTGCATTAGAAGTATCTTCTTTACCTGGTAAATTATCTGATTGTTCTTCTAAAGATGCTAGTATTTGTGAAATCTACATTGTCGAAGGTGATTCTGCCGGCGGTTCTGCAAAACAAGGAAGAGATTCTCATTATCAAGCAATTCTTCCTTTAAGAGGTAAAATCTTAAACGTAGAAAAAGCTAGACAAGCTAGAGTTTTTGAAAACAATGAAATTCGTTCTATGATTACTGCATTTGGATGTGGCATCTTAGAAGAAACAGATCCTTCTAAACTACGTTATAACAAAATCGTTATTATGACCGATGCCGATGTCGATGGTGCACATATTAGAATCTTATTATTAACTTTCTTCTATCGTTATATGAGACAAATTATTGAAACAGGTCATGTATATATCGCACAACCTCCTTTATATAAATTCCAAAAAGGAAATACTGTGAAGTATGCATATACTGAAAATCAAGCGAAGAAAATGCTAGAAGAATTAGGAGAAAGAGTATCTTCACAGAGATACAAAGGTTTAGGTGAAATGAATCCTGAACAGTTATGGGAAACAACAATGGATCCTCAAAATAGAACTTTAATTCGTGTAAATATTGATGATGCGGAAAAAGCTGATGAATATTTTAGTATCTTTATGGGTGACGAAGTTGAATCTAGAAAAAATTACATTATTGAACATGCAGATTTTGCGAATCTTGATATTTAAGGAGGGTTGATAAATGGCTAGAGATGATTTTATGGAATTTGATGAGTCAAAATTTGACCCAGGAAATATTACAGAACAAGATCTAACAAAAGAAATGAAGAGAGATTTCATTGACTATTCGATGTCTGTAATCGTTGCACGTGCATTACCAGATGTGCGTGATGGTATGAAACCTGTTCAACGTAGAATCTTATACGCAATGAATGAAATGAACAATACACCAGATAAACCATATCGTAAGTGTGCACGTATTGTTGGAGAAACAATGGGTAAATATCATCCACATGGTGACTCATCTATTTATGGTGCATTGGTTTATATGGCACAACCTTGGAATATGAGAAGTATTTTGATTGATGGTCATGGTAACTTTGGTTCTATGGATGGTGATGGAGCTGCTGCGATGCGTTATACAGAAGCACGTCTTTCAAAACTATCTATGGAAATGTTACGTGATTTGGATAAAGATACGGTTGATATGTCTCCAAACTATGAAGGAGAAGAATTAGAACCTGATGTTTTACCAGCAAGAATTCCAAATTTGATTGTGAATGGATCAATGGGTATCGCAGTTGGTATGGCTACAAATGTTGCTCCACATAACTTAGGAGAAACAATTGACGCAATTATTGCGACAATGCATAATCCTGAAATTACGACAACAGAATTGATGGAACATATCAAAGGACCTGACTTTCCTACTGGTGGTTATATCATTGGTAAGAGTGCAATTCGTAAAGCATTTGAAACAGGACGTGGTTCTATTGTTATGCGTAGTAAAACAGATATTGAACAAATGCCTAACGGAAAATCACGTATTGTAGTTACTGAAATTCCTTATTCTGTTAATAAAGCGACTTTAGTTGAAAGAATTGCAGCATTAGCGCGTGAAAAACAAGTAGAAGGTATTACAGATCTTCGTGATGAATCGAATATGAATGGTGTTCGTATTGTCATGGAATTAAGAAAAGATGTACAACCAGAAGTTATTTTAAATCAGTTGTATAAATTATCACCTTTACAAACAAATTTCTCAGTGAATAACGTTGTCTTATTTAAAAAGACACCTCGTACTGCAGGAATGAAAGAATTGATTCAAGGTTATATTGATCATCAAGATGATGTTGTAACAAGAAGAACACAATATGATTTAAAGAAAGCTGAAGCAAGAGCACACATTTTAGAAGGTTTAAGAATTGCGGTAGATAACTTAGACGCTATCATTCATATCATTCGTAGTTCTAGAGATGATGCAGAAGCTACTGAAAGAATGAAGAATGATTTCAAATTATCTGATATTCAATGTAAAGCTATCTTAGATATGCAATTTAGAAGATTGACAGGTTTAGCTAGAGAAAAGATTGAAAGTGAATACCAAGATCTTTTGATTAAAATTGCAGATTTTAAAGATATTTTAGCGAATCATTGGAGAATTGAAAAAATCATTGAAGATGAATTAACAGAAGTAAAAGAAAAATTCAGTGATGAAAGAAGAACAATCATTATTGAAGGCTCTGCAGAAATGGAAGATGAAGATCTCATTCCTGTAGAAGATATTGTAATTACAATGTCTTCTAACGGATATATCAAGAGAATGACTTCTGATACTTATAAAGTACAAAATAGAGGTGGCAAAGGTATCAAAGGAATGGAATTAAACAAGGATGATAATATCGAATTGTTTATTCATATGTCCACTCATGATCATCTATTGATTTTTACTGATAAAGGTAGAGTATTTAGAGTAAAAGGATATAATATTCCTCAATTCTCAAGAACATCTAAAGGTCTTCCAATCATTAACTTAGTTCAAATTGACCGTGATGAAAAGGTATGTGCTTTAGTACCATATAGTGATTCTGAAGATAAAAAATTCCTATTCTTTGCGACAAAGAAGGGTCTTGTTAAGAGAACTTCATTAGAAGAATTTGAGAATATTAATAAGAATGGTAAGATTGCCATCAAGTTTAATGATGACGATGCATTAGCTTTTGTTAAGGGTACAAGCGGAAATGCTGAAATCATTATCGCTGGTAGCAATGGTAAAGCTGTACGTTTCAATGAATCCGCAATAAGACCTTTAAGTAGAGTTGCTAAGGGTGTTAAGGGATTCAATGTAGATGGTGGTGAAGTCATTGGATTAGCTACTAACGAAGAAGGTAAATATATTCTTACAATCACAAAGAAGGGATATGGTAAGAAATCAAACTTAGATGATTATCGTATTACTAGTCGTGGTGCAAAGGGTGTAAGAACTGCTAATCTAACAGAAAAGACAGGTGATCTTGTTGCGATGAGAAGTATTAATGGTGATGAAGACTGTATGATTATGACAGATGCTGGAATTATCATTCGTATCTCACTCAAACAAGTATCTGTAATTGGTAGAGCTGCAACAGGCGTTAAATTTATTAACATCAAAGAAGGTGAAGGCGTATCTAACGTCGCAATTCTTGATCCTGAATCAGAGGAAGAAGAAACAGAAGAAGTAAAAGAAACTTCTACTGAAGAATAACAAATCAAGATATCTTACATTGTAGGATATCTTTTTTGTTTTATAATTTAATTACTATGAAGAAGATAATGAATTTAATATTTATATCATTAATGTGTTTTCTATTAATGAGTTGTACACAAAATAGTTCTGTGACTACAATTAATAGTCTTTCTGATTTAGAAGGAAAAAAGATTGGAGTAATTTTAGGTAGTACAGAAGATATTGCGGTATCTCAAATTAAAGACACAACAGTAGAAAGATATAATAGTGTTGCGGATGAAATAAAATCTCTTTCACAAGGTAAATTAGATTGTGTTGTTGTAAATGAAGGTGCAGCGAAATCTTTTTTAGAAAAAGATGATAGTTTATCTGTTTTAGATGAGGCATTTGCGGAAGAAAATTCTTCGATGTGTATTTCAAAAAATAATACGGAATTAAAAGAAAAGTTAAATAAAATCATTGCGGAATTAAAAGAAGATGGTGTGATTCAACAAATCTTAGATAATTATTTAGATGATGAAAAGAAGGGAACACAACCATATGTTTCACCATCTAATATTGATCGTTCAAATGGTACTTTTACGATTGCGACAAATGCAGAATTTGAACCATATGAATATGTTGAAAATGGAAAATATACTGGTATTGAAATTGAACTCGCAAATGCAATTGCGGATAAATTAGGAATGACATTACAAATAGAAGATATGCAATTTTCTGCAATTATTAATGCGGTACAAAGTGGAAAAGCAGATGTTGGTCTATCTGGAATGGTCATTACAGAAGAAAGATTGAAAAGTGTTGATTTTACAGATCCAATTTATGAAGCAGCTAGAAAAGTCGTTATTTATCGAAATGGAAATCAATCATCAAATTCAAGTCTCTTTCAAAGAATCTATGATAATTTTATTACTGAAAATAGATATCAAACGTTACTAAAAGGATTAACTACAACTTTAATCATTACATTAGGTGCTGAATTACTTGCGTTAGTTCTTGGAACATTGATTGCTTATATTCGATATACTGCAGATAAATTACATGTATTTCATATTCTTAATTTTTTAATGAAAGTTTATTTAACTGTTATTCGAGGTACACCTTCAGTCATTCAATTATTGATTATTTACTACGTAATATTTGCGAATATTAATGTGAATAAGACTATGATTTGTATTGTTGCCTTTGGATTGAATTCTGCTGCATATGTGGCTGAAATCATTCGTGGTGGTTGGAATTCTGTAGGAAAAGAACAATATGAAGCGGGTAGAAGTTTAGGATTTAGTTATCGTCAAACGATGCGATTATTTATCTTCCCTCAAGCAATTAAAAATACAATTCCTGCTTTAGGTAATGAATTGATTGGTTTATTAAAAGGTACCGCAATTTGTGGATATATTGGAATTGTTGATCTAACACGAGCAGGGGATTATATTCGTTCAAGAACTTATGAAGCTTTATTACCGCTGGTGAGTGTTGCGTTAATTTATTTAGTAATTGTTATAGGGATGTCGATTGTAGTATCTCATTTGGAAAGGAGATTGAACCAAAATGAAAAAAGATGAAGTAGTGATTCGTGTTGAAAATCTATATAAAACATTTGGTAGATCTTATATTGTAAATGGGATTACAACTGAATTTCATAAAGGTGAAGTAACTGTCATATTAGGACCTTCTGGTTGTGGGAAATCTACTTTCTTAAGATGCTTGAATTTATTAGAAAGACCAACGAGTGGAAAAGTGTATTTTGAAGATACAGAAATTACATCTTTACTTACGAATATTAATGAAATTCGTAAAGATATGGTCATGGTATTTCAAAGCTATAATTTATTTCCACATTTAACAATTATAGAAAATTTAACAATTGGACCAATAAAGTTAAAAAATATTCCAAAGGAACAAGCTGAATTACAAGCTAGATCATTATTAGAAAAGGTAGGCTTACAAGGTAGAGAACTGCAATATCCTAGTCGTCTTTCTGGTGGTCAAAAACAGAGAGTTGCGATTTGTAGAGCTATTATGATGAATCCTAAAGTTCTTTTATTGGATGAGCCAACAAGTGCATTAGATCCTGAAATGACAAAGGGAGTTTTAGATCTAATTAAGTCTTTAGTCGATGAAGATTATACGATGATTTGTGTAACGCATGAATTGGGATTCGCAAGAGAAGTGGCGGATAGAATTCTATTTTTTGATGGTGGAAATATCGCTGAAGAAGGAACACCAGAAGAAATATTTGATCATCCAAAAAGTGAAAGATTGATTTCTTTTCTCAATAGTAAGTTATAAATTTAAAGTAATTGATTAATTATGACAGGAGAAGAACTATGACAATTCCAAAATATAATTATGAAGAAGTAATAAAATTTTGGCATAATCAGAAACTACAAACTGAAGAAGATTATAAAAATATTTTAGAGAATTTTAGCGTTTTATTTGCATTAGAGAAATTTTTTATAATGGTAAAATTATAATTTTTACTGGTGATTTAAAAACTTTGTTTGAAATAAGTAATCAAAAAGATTGTTATGAATATCTTATAGATGAAGTAGTTCAAAAATCTCCTATTACAATTTTCACGGCAGAAAGCCCATGACTTTAGTCAATGGGATGAATGCCGTTTTCTTTTTCTTTTAGATAGATTTGTTGCGGATTATCTCGCTTTTTATGGTAT
>CAVLCI010000065.1:0-11893 GCA_963661415.1 Bifidobacteriaceae bacterium
GTGCCTGAGGCACTGCTAGATAATTAGTAGAGAGAAATACTCTACTCGGTATCTAGAAACCGTAGTGATGTACTTTGCCATGTACATCGACACCTTCGCCAATGTTAGCTAAGTTTGTTACGCTCAGCTCACTGTTCCTACCCAACAGAACTGTTTAAATACTGAGCCACAGAGCCGTAGATTAGGTGCAACGTCCACGGGTGTGATAACAAAACTAACGTAGCTTTCCTATAGCTTTGGCAAGTCAAGAAGCCAAGGCTAGTCAACAAAGGCTTTTACAAGCCCCCACTTCAAGAAGTCCTTAGATTTCTAAGTGGTGGGTTGTTGACACCTTTTATCTAATTCATATCTTTAAGACTTCCTCTAATGTCCAAAGGATAAAATCAATAATCCCTTTATTTCCATTTATTCTTATAGAATCCATCTGTTAATAATCATAACTGAACATAGTATTCTTCTCAATGCATAACCATTGACTTTATCAACAATTGGTATTAGATTAGTATACGCTAGCAGATACCCCTATAGGGTATATTAAGGAGGTAGTAATATGAATGTGAATGTACCAATGAGTCCAGTAGATGTTGTAATTATTGTAATTATATTAGTGATGATGGCTGGAGGAATAAGAATCGTTCATGGATTCTTCCATGAAGGACAACACAATTTAAAGGATTCTACATATAATGGAAAAGGTGCTGTCAAGATTACAGTTGCGATTGGTGGTATGCAATGTGGTCATTGCGAAGCAAATATCAATGATACGATTCGTAACCATTTTGATGTAACAAAAGTTTCTTCCAATCATACAAAAGGAGAAACAACGATTATTTGTAAGCATGATATTGATAACAAAGAGATTCAACAAGCCATCGAAGAATCAGGCTATCAATATCTTGGTGTAGAAAAAGTAAATTACAAAAAGAAATTAGCATGAATAGGATGTCTTAGGACATCTTTTTATCTATATAAAAAGAATGATAACGATGTACCATTCTTATACTACTTTTATATTTTGTGGTTGTTGTACATTCTCATTTGCATCATTCACTTGTTTCACATAATATGTAACGCCTAACCATTGATGAAACTTATATCCAAAATTTTTAAAGAGTGCTTTCTTTTCAAAACAAAACTTTTCATGAATATGTTCTGAAGGAATATTTCCTTCTGTCACAATTGATACAACATTACAATATCCATCCATTTGTGCTAACCGAAGGATTTCTTCCATTAACAATGATCCATATCCTTTTGATTTAAAAGTATGATCTAAATAGATAGATAGATCTGCAGTCCAATTATAGGCAACTCTTGGTGAGAAAGCATCTAAATATGCATACCCAACAATTTGATCATTTTCTTCTAAAACGATATATGGATACTTCTTTTGAATTTGATGAACTCTTTGTGTAAATTGAGATAACGTTAGTGGTTCTTCCTCAAATGTAATGGTTGTATTTTCAATGTACCAATTATACAAATCACAACAAGCTTGAATATCTTTTTCTTCAATGAAACGAATCATCTTTCAAATACTACCTTTCCATTCATTATCGTCATCATAACTTTTGTTGAATGTATTTCATTCGTTGGAATCGTTGTAATATCTTTATCTAATACAACTAGATCTGCATAGTAACCTTCTTTTATAAAACCAATCCGATCTTGCATAAACAATTGTTCAGCACCCTTTTCTGTATAAGAATCAATTGCTTGTTCAATTGTTAAACATTCTTCTTGATTCATGCCTTCTCTACTTACTGCAAGTTCGATTCCATATAATGCATTTGGTAATTCTACAGGTGCATCAGAACCATTGGAAGAAATTGTATTTTCAAATAACGTTTTATATGGATAAGAAGTTTTAGCGAGTTCTTTTCCTACTCTATCTTCTAATATCTTTGCATCCTCTTTAATGAAAATAGATTGAAAATAACAAGATAGTTTCTGATTAATAATTTGTTGAATTTGGTCTTTTCTTAAGATCTGACAATGTACAAGTCCATGATGTAATGGATTGCCTTCATACACATGGTCTTTATATACAGCTAAAACAGTATCTACTGCTTGATCGCCAATACAGTGTGTAATCGTTGGCATATTATATTGATTCGCTAAAGAAACATATTCTTGTAGTTCTTCAATGGAATAATTTAAGATTCCTTTTGTTTCAGGATCATCATGATATGGTTGACTCATTGCAGCAGACCTAGCCCCGAGAGAACCATCTACAATTAATTTTAATGGTCCAATGCGAAATAAATCATTTCCTACATCAAACGTATATCCTTCATCTAAGAATCTCGCAAAATCTTCAATGGTATTGAACTCACATTGTTCATTGACTCTTAAATTGATTTTTTCTTGATAAGATAGTTGTTCAAATACATTTAATACATTCTCATAACTATCTGTTACAGATAAAAAGTCATCTGAACCTACTGTCGTTATACCAAATTGATTTGCACAATCTATTCCTTTTTGAATGTATTCTTTTAATGTATCTTCATTTGGTTTTGACCATGCACTATGAACAAGATTAATATCTGTTTCTTCTACGATACCATCCATTTCTTCATCTACTTCTATTCCCGCTAATTCTAATGCTTTGGTATTACAACTCATAGAATGTCCACAAGCTCTTGTAACACAAATTGGAATATCTTTTGATATTGAATCTAAGAAAAATCTTGTTGGTTTCTTTTTTTCAGAAGTAAAGTTTTCTTCATTGTAACCTCTAGCGATCAACCATTCATCTGCTTTGATTTCTTTACTACGATGTACTAGTTTTTCTTTCATTTCATCTAATGAAGTACATGAAGCTAATTGTACACAAGATAAATAAAAACCTAATTCTAATAAATGCATGTGAGAATCAATGAATCCTGGTAAAACAAGCATTCCATTCAAATCAATAATTTCATCATCCTCTTGTACTTGTTTTAAAATTTCTTCTGTAGAAGAAATCGATTGAATCATAGAATCTTCTATGATAAAAGCATCTTGCTCACTTTTATATATCTTTGCATGTATGAAAGCTTTTCTCATAACTTATTTACTCCAAATAAATCTTGTCTCATAAAACTGTTCTTCAATTCCTAATAATTGAATGATTGCATCTTTGTCTACAGACAAACCAGCTGGTGCCACGATCCAACGACTTGTAGCGTCATCTTTATGGTAGATGATACCAATTACATAACCTGTAAACTTATCTAATGGTTCTTCTACCCCAATTACATATGCATCTTGAAAAGATAATTCATCTTTCGAAAGATCTTGTTCGATATATCCATAATTGTATGGATATACAACATCTGATAACGTTGGATGAAACGACCCATATGGTCGATCGATTACAACTGTCACTTTCTCACCAATATGATTTCTACCAATCAAATACTCCATTGGCACAACGGAAATACCACCTGTTGTATCTTCTTTTTCATATGCTTCAAATCCATTGCACAAATAAAATTCTTTTTGATAACCATATGCATTGACACAGATTCGTGAAATATTACATTCTTTCGCTTTGTCCTTTAAATCATCCAATAAACTTGATCCAATATCTTGATTACGATATTGTTTTCTTACTAACAAAAATAAGATATGTAAATCAGATGGTTCATACACTAAAACACCATTATCATCTTTTGAAAGAAAAGCATATTCTTCCATGTGTTCTTTGAAATAAGAAAGGATGCTTTTTTTCACAGCATCCGTTAAGAAAGTACCTTTTTCTTCATTGATGACTTCTTCAACAAATGAATAAACTTCATTCATGTACATCATAATTCCAATTCCCTATCATATAAAGCAGTTGTTTCTTTCACAATATTTTTCATAACTGCTTCATCACTAAAAATCACTTCTACTGGTACATTCTTTGCATTAGGAACCGCAACTTCACGAATTTCATTTAATACATGTTCTTCTTTACTCGTACTTTCTACAACAAGTAAAAAGCTACCACTATGTCCAACGACCTTTTGTTTTAACCAAACCTTTTGAATTGCTTCAGTTTGTTCTGCACGATCATATACAGCCATCGCAAGTTTTGTAGGATAAACTGTTGGTTCACTATATTGAACATTTAATGGCGCAGTATTCACTGGAACATTTTGTTGTACAGGCATCTTTTTAGTGCCTGCAACAACAGAAACCATATTCTTTGGAATCACAATATTATCTTTTCCAGGATTAATGATCAATCCTGCTGCTTTTGTATTAGAAGTATTTAATAAAACTTCATAATCTGCAACTTTTCTAACAACTTGTTTTGGATGAATATCTTTTCCAAAATTCACATTCTTTGAGTTTTGCATATTTGTAAATAATGGAAAAAATGTTTTTCCATCATTTGTATTAATCAAATAGAATTTGATTTGAGAAGGATTTGCTTGTTGAATCGTACCATTTTGTTCTGGTTTTACAGTAACATCAAAATCACATGGTGCTAATAGTTGAGCCTTCTTTAATTCTTCTGATAATTGTTTTTGTTTTTCATCTGTAGATCCTTCTTTTAAAGAAAGAATGATTTTATCTAATACAGGATTTTCAATTGGTGGTAATTTTTTTTCTGCCATAACAACACCTCACTAACGTTAAAAGTATACCTTTTTCATTATTTTTTCTCAATGTATTATACTATTAATGTTCTTATGATATTTAGAATTTGTTCACATTACTTTCACTTATCCTATCTATCATATACGTGTAAAAAGAAAGGTCGTGGAAATTATGACACAAATGAATCCAAACAATGATGAACCAATCAATGTTCAATACACAGAAAAACCAAATCAAAGAAAGCCAAAAAAAGAAAAAAGATCACATCATAGTATCTTAACAATCATTACTTGTATGATTCTATCTCTACTATGCGGACTAGGAGGAGGATGGTTTGCCTATACACATTTAGGAAATAACACAAATGATTCTAGTTCTAATTCAAAGATCACTTATTCAAGTGAATCACCAACAAGCTCAACAACAACAGTAGCTTCTAATGATTCTGGTACAGGCCTTACAACTAGTGAAGTTGCCGCAAAAGCTTCTCCAAGTGTTGTAGAAATCGTAACAGAAGTTACTTCAACACAATATGGTATGTTTGGTGGAACTTATACTTCTCAAGCTGCAGGTTCTGGTGTAATCATCTCTTCAGATGGTTATATCATTACAAATAACCACGTCATTGAAGACGCAAATAGTATCACTGTTACAACTTATGACAACAAAGAATATTCTGCAACTCTAGTAGGTACAGATGAAGCAAGTGATATCGCGGTCATTAAGATTGACGCTACAGATTTAGTAGCCGCAACAATTGGAGATTCTTCTAAAGTAGCAGCTGGAGATACTGCAGTTGTTATTGGTAACCCATTAGGAACACTTGGTGGAACAGTTACAGATGGTATTATTTCTTCTCCTTCTAGAGAAATGGTCATCAACAATCAATCTATGGAACTCATTCAAACAAACGCTGAAATCAACTCAGGTAATTCAGGTGGTGGATTATTTGATGGGAATGGCAACTTAATCGGTATCGTTAATGCAAAAGACTCTGGTACAACAAGTTCTGGTACAGTTATTGAAGGAATTGGTTTCGCAATTCCAATCAATACAGCGATGAATGTTGCGGAAGAATTAATGCAGTATGGTCAAGTTGTTGATAGAGCTACTTTAGGTGTTTATCTTCAAGAAGTTTCTTCTAATTACTATGGATATACTGCTGGACTTTATATCACAGGAACTGCTGATGGAAGCGGTGCTGAAAAAGCTGGATTACGTGCATATGATAGAATTGTATCTGCAGACGGAACTGAAATTTCAACACAATCCGATCTTACAAAAGTATTAAGAGATAAAAAAGTTGGAGATACACTTTCCCTAACAATTGAAAGAAATGGGAAACAAATGGATGTACAAGTAACACTTGGTTCATCTGGTTCTACTTCTCAAAGTGAATAAGATTGAAAAAAGGATATTCAAAATTGAGTATCCTTTTTTAGTTCTTTTGTGTAATTATAATGAGATTTGATATATCCATGTTTTTCATAAAAATGATGTGCATCTATTCTGTAAGTGGATGTAGATAACTCAATTTGTTCAAGATTTTTAACGGTAGCGATTGTTTCAATTTTCTCTATTAATTGAGATCCAATCTGCATTCCCCTTTTACTAGGCTCCACAACAAGTTCTACAATTTCTCCTGTATCTTGATCATGATGCAAATAATGATGGATTATAAAACCTAAAAAACCATCTACTTTTTCATTACGATACACAAGAAAAATCACATCTTCATTTTTAAGAGCACTTTGAAAAACACGATCAAAATGTTCTTTCTCAATTTTCTTTTTTTCCAAAGCACAAATTAAGTGATAAATATCTTCTCTATCTTCAACCTTCGCAAAATCAATCATTTCTTATTTTCCTACCATACTTCTAGAAGCAATTAAATTTGCATTGGTCCCAAGAAAATTTGGAACAATGATTGCGTTCATATGAATAGGAGCTTGTACAGAAATACTTCTAATATATTCCATTGCTTCATCCATTTTATCTAATGGAATTGGTGCATCTGTCATAACAGGAAGTACAGGATACATGGCACCAATGATCTTTACAGTCGTTGTTAAAACACGTAAAGGATGAATAACTTCTTCTTGAGCATATTTTTTTCCATTTCCACAAGAATATCCTTTAATATCAATAATTTTTTTATCCTCTAATGTCACTTGTAAATGACAACCTTTTGGACAATTGACGCAAATGAATTTTTTAATTTCAGTCATTTTCAATTCCCTCCACAATTAATTCATCATGAATTGAATCTGTCACGATTGATACGATTTCCATTTCACTTGGAACAATATTTTGTTTTTGAATCTTACGAATTACAGTTTCTCCACTACGAATTACAATCGTACAAGATTGCATTGGTTTTTTTACTCTAAAATACAATTCAATTACTTTTGGTAAATGATTATGATGTAATACACCAGGAACCACATAAGAAATATTTCCATTTGGAATGACAGAAATCGTTTCTGTATTCACTTCATTCTTAAAATAACGAATTGCACCTTCTGCTGCCTTTGCTCCTTGTTTGGCTGCATAATCTGCTAGATCATGTACATGTAGCCCATTTCCTGCCGCAAAAATACCAGGAATGTTTGTCATAAAGTTTTCATCAACAAGTGGTCCTTTGATTTTTGGATCTATTGCGATACCACATTTTTCAGCTAAATGATTTTCTGGAATCAATCCAATAGATAGCAACAATGTATCACATTCTATATGCATCTTTTCATCTTCTATTGGTTGCATATGATCATCTACTTTACAAACATCAATTGCTTCTAGACGATCTTTTCCATACACTTTTGTAACGGTATGTGATAAATATAAAGGAATATCAAAGTCTTCTAAACATTGTTTGATATTTCTCGCAAGTCCATTAGAATATGGCATGATTTCCGCAACACCTAAAACTTTTGCACCCTCTAAATGCATTCTTCTTGCCATGATCAATCCAATATCTCCAGAACCTAATATAAACACTTTTTTACCAACCATGTAGCCATGCATATTGACATATCTTTGTGCTTGTCCAGCAGTATATACTCCTGCACATCTCGTTCCATCAATCTGTATCGCACCACGGTTTCTTTCATAACAACCAACTGTTAAAATGATTGCATCCGTCGATATTTGAACAAGTCCTTCTGTTTCATTTTCATATGTCACGATCTTATCTTTTGTAATAGCCATGACCATGGTGTTGGTTTTCATTTCTACTTGCAATTCTTCTGCTTTTTTTGCAAACTTTTCCGCAAAAGCTGGTCCAGATAATTGTTCTTGAAACGTCGTTAAACCAAAACCATTATGAATACATTGATTTAAGATTCCACCAACTTCTTGATCTCTTTCAATCAAAACAATATCTTGAATTCCATTTTTCTTTAGGGTAATTGCGGCAGATAATCCTGCACATCCTGCGCCTATGATAACTACTTGATAATGTTTCATTTTCTATTCTCCTCTAGAAGAATGTTGGAATGGATTCCATCTTGTAATACTTCTAATGGTGATATATGCAATTCACGTGCAAGAATTTCTAAAACATATGGTTCACAAAATCCACCTTGACATCTACCCATCCCTGGTCTCACACGTTTCTTAACACCTTTAATACTTCTTGCACCAACTGGTTTATGAATACAATCTATAATTTCTTGTTCACTGATTGATTCACAACGACAAATGATTTTTCCGTATAATGGATTTTTTTGAATCAATTGATTTTTTTCTTCCTCTGTCAAGTCTGACATCACAATTGGTTTTTTACGTGTTGTAGAAGCATTTGGATTCTTTTCTAATGTCATTCGTTTTGAAACGAAATTTTCAATTACGTATTTTGAAATTGCTGGTGCGGAAGCAAGTCCTGGAGATTCAATCGAAGCAACATCGATAAAATTATGTATAACTTCTTCAATGATAAAATCTTTGCTTGTGGAAGATGGTCTTAATCCCGCAAATGTTCGTATCACTTTTTGATATGGAACATTCTGCATTGTCTTTTGTATGTTTTCTTTTACATAAGCTAAACCATCTCTACTTGTACTATTATCACATTCCTGTTGTGAATTTGGGCCTAATAACGTATTTCCATAGACCGTTGGAACAGCTAAAACACCTTTTCCTTTTTGAGAAGGTACTGGAAAAATAATATGTTCTACAAAAGACGTATCATTATCTAAAACATAATATTCTCCTCTTTTTGGTTTCATGGTATAGGTGATTTCATCTGAAACCATTTTATGAATTTGATCAGCAGAAACACCAGAAGCATTCAGAATTAGTTTTGTTTCAAAATCTTCTGCATTGGTATGTACAACATAAAAATCCTGTTTTTTATCAATTCCAATGACTTCATGATTCAAAAATAGATCCACTCCATTATTCACTGCTACTTCTGCACACGCTTCCGCAATCTGCCAAGGATAAACCACTGCAGTCGTATAAAAATTCAAAGCTTTTGTAACAGATGGAGATAGATTTTTTTCTTTTGTTCTTGCTTGATCTCCACTGAGCCATTCAAATGGAATTTCTCTTCTAACTGCGCGATCTGCCAAAATATCTAAATGTTTTTCCTCTTCTTCGCCACACGCAACAATAAAAGCACCTACTGTTTTATATTTACAATAAAGTTGCGTACATAAAGATGCATACATCTTTGCACCTTCTACATTTAATTGTGCCTTTAATGTACCATCTTCAGGATCATATCCTGTATGAATGATTGCACTATTGGCGTTGGTAGCTTGATTGGCAACATCACTTTCTTTGTCTAACAAAGCTACTTTGCAATGGAATTGTGAAAGATCTTTCGCTAAGATCGTTCCTACGATTCCTGCACCTATTATGATAATATCATACATAAATAAACCTTCTTTTCTTTACTAAAATTATAACCATTTATTTGTTAAAAAAATATGAATTTCTATCAAAGAATATAAAAAAGTGATCAAGATGACCACTTTCATTTATTATGATTATTTTCCTTCTGATAAAGGAATCATTGCGGCACCAATAACACCTGGTTCTTCTAACTTTGCAACAGAGAATGGTGTATCTTTGACTGCATCATGTGAATACTTTTTGAAATTTTCAATAACACCTGGCATAAAGATATCAGCACTCTTTGTAATACCACCACCAATGATAAACATATTTGGATCACAAACAGTGGAAATTGTCGCAAACATTTGTCCTAAATCTTCCTCTACTTGATTAATGACTTTTGTTGCTTCTGTATTTCCTTCTGCATATAACTGGAATACAGTTCCAGCGTGTTCAATACCTGATTCTGGCATTAAAGCTCTAGCTTTACGAGTAATGGATGTACAGCTTGCTTCATTTTCAATTGCGCCAACATTTAAGTAATTCACTTTTTCTCGATTACGATCAATCACCATATTCGCAATTTCTCCACCAAAACCATGCATGCCACTCACAGCTTTACCATCTACTACAAGTACACCACCAATTCCTGTAGAAATTGTAACGTAGAATACAACTGGTAAACCTTTACCTGCACCAACCAAAGCTTCTGCAAGTCCTGCACAGTTAGCATCATTATCTAAAAATGTTGGAATATGGAATTCTTCTTCTAATTCCTTTGCCATTGGATAACCTTGAAATCCTGTTAGATTTGTCGCTAACGCCATTGTTTGTGTTTTTTTATCCACTGGTCCTGGTACACATACCCCAATACCACTTGCTTCTTCCACATTTGGAAGTTGATGAATGAGATTTTTAATGTTTCCCATTACCTTTTCAGGACCTTCTAATCCATAAGATGGTCCTTTGACTTGTGCGAGAATTTCGCCGTCTTCTGTAACCTTGGCACATCTGACATGTGTTCCTCCAAGATCAACACCAATGTAATACTTCATATGATTTCCTCCTTATTACTAAGTGTTTTGAATATATTTAGTTTTCTTCTACTTCATCACCAATAAAATTAGCACCTGAAACTTTTGTTAATTTAACATATGTAAATTCACCAAGTGAATGATCTTTCAATGGATGGAAACGTACATTTCCATCTACATTATCAGGTGCCATTTTCATAGTTCTACCAATATACATATGTGTTAATGGATCACTTCTTTCAATCAACACTTTTTCTACATTTCCTAATTCTTTTTGTAGAAGTTCACTTGCGATGATTTCTTGTGCATCCATGATTTCTTTTCTTCTTCTTTCTTTTTCTTCTTGTGGTACATTATCATCCATATCGTAAGCTGCAGTACCTTCTTCCCTAGAATATGTAAATACACCTAAACGATTCCAGTGAATTTGTTTGACTAAAGAAAGACTTTCTTCATGTTCTTCTAATGTTTCTTCTGGAAAACCAGAAATCATTGTCGTACGTAATGTTGCATCTGGTATTTCTTCACGTATCTTTTGTACACGATCTAATATTTGTTCACGACTTGTTTTTCTACGCATTCTCTTTAATGTTTTAGAAGAACCATGTTGCGTTGGAATATCAAAGTATGGTAGTACATGTTTTGCGTTTTTGATTGTTTCAATCAAACCATCTTCCATTTCATCTGGATACATATACAACATACGAATCCATTCAATACCTGTAATCTTATCTAGCTCTTTTAAGAGTTCCGATAAATGTGATTTCCCATCAAAATCAAAACCATATCTTGTACAATCTTGTGCAACAAGTGTGATTTCTTTTACACCAATTGAGGCAAGTCTTTTTGCTTCAGAAATAACTTTATCCATTTCAACAGAATGTAAATTCCCACGAATAAAAGGAATCGCACAAAAAGCACAACGATTATTACAACCATCCGAAATCGATAAATATGCCATCCATGGTTTTCCTGATAAGATTCTTGGCGTTAATCCATAGTTATTGGATATCTTCACACCTAAGACTTCTGTTAATATAGAGCCAATCGCATGATACTCGTCAATGGAAATAAAACGATCTACTTCTGGCATTTCTTTTTCCAATTGTGGTTTATAACGTTTCGCTAAACACCCCATTACAATTAATTTCTTTAAATTTCTTTGTTTATAATCTGCAACTTCTAAAATCGTATCGATTGCTTCTGATTTTGCTGCATCAATAAATCCACATGTATTCACAATAATTGCATCTGCTTCACCATATGCAGTTACAATTTCTTGATTAGATTGTTTTAACAACCCTAAAACATTTTCAGTATCTACTAAATTTTTAGCACATCCTAAAGATATAACACCTATTTTCATTTAATCTCCTCAAAATCTGCATTCATTATACCATTAAAAAAAGCATTCAACATGACACATCAAAAGAATCGTAATACAA
>CAVLCI010000066.1:0-11748 GCA_963661415.1 Bifidobacteriaceae bacterium
GAAATATCCAATGCTTTTTTAGAAGCTTATTTTTTCTTTATTTTTTAATTCTAAATAACAATGTAATGCAACTAATTGGTAGAATGTACATAGAATAACTTTAGAAAACATTGTTTCTTGTTTTGTTATTTCCAATAAATGACAATTATTTGAAAAATTATAATAATCACTTTTGAAAGTTGTAATATTTAGTATTGTAGCTTTTGTTGAATAGAGATGGTTTGCTGAGGCTTTAACGATGGAAGAATTTAACCAATCAGAAATGATATTATTTGTAATAATTAAATCTGATTCATCCATTTCATTTATTAATTGTATCTGTGAATGATAATTGCTTGGCATGTAAATAAGTTTATTGAAATACAATAAAAGACTTTGTAAATCATTAGAATAGCTCAATAAAGAAGAGGGACCTAAAATTAGAACTTTATTTGAATTAATAATTTTGTTTGCAACAGAGTTAACCATATTTTCATCTATTAAAACATCATCTAAATCAAAAAACTTAGAATACAAAGTTTGATAGATTTCTTGCGTACCATATAATTTAATGAAATATTTTATAAATTGTTTTTTTGCGATAGAATCATTTTTTTTGAAATCAGAATAAGTGGTAGAACAAACATTTGTGAAAAATCTAGATAATGTAGGTTCTGAAAAACAAGTAATTTCACCAATGTGGGATAGTGTTTTCTCTTCAAATAATTTTGGGTTTTCAAGTATGAATCTAGCGATTTTGCCATTTGTTTCTTCAAGATTAACAGAATTAAAATAATCTAAAAGTAACCAACGATCATTAATTAAATTGTTCATATAAGTAATTATATATGAAATGTTAGTTGAAATGGAATTCTTTTAATTCAAATTATGAATTAAAAAGGCAAGAAAAGTATGTTAAAAAATATATATACGAATGTAAAACATTTTCATGTCCAAAAAATATGTATGAACATAAAAATTGTAGTGCAGAACTAATGACAGTGGATTTCTGAGGAGATAAGAATATGGAAAATATAAAAGGAAAAAAGAAAATATACACGTTATTTAAAGGACATTATCCATATGCTTTATTAACTGGTTTTATGGCGACTTTTCCTGCGCTTTTTACAATTCTTGCAGCGCTAAATAATACGACCTTCCTTCAAAGTATTATTGATCAAAAATACATGAATGCTTTTTATGCAGAATTGATTGGTTTACTGTTATGGACATGTGCACATAGTACAAACTATCTATATTATGTTATGCAAAATAAATGTACGAAATATGCGTTAACACAATATAGAAATGAAGTTAGTGAAGCGATGTCAATAAATGAAAATGTTGATATTGATTACTATAATTCCGCATTGAATAATGATGTTACACGTATTGAAGCTGCAGTAAAAAGTTTATTTGCGATATTTGATGGTTTTATCAATGCCTTGTTTGCGATACTTGCGATGATTTACGTTCATTGGGGTATTATGTTATTTTCAATATGTTTATTTGGTTTGAGCACTTTTTTAACAAAGATTGTTAAAAAACCTGCAACAAAAAATGAAATGGAATTATCAAAACTACAAAAAGAATTCTTAGGGGATTCTAGTGATGTGTTGTATGGATACAATATTTGGGATGCATACAATGTAAAACAAACAATGTGTAAGAAAATAACATCTATTTCAACTGAATATGAAGGAAAGAGAAATAAGTTAAATAATGTAAAAGATCTTTTAACATTACTTCCATTTTATGAAAGTATGTTAGCACAAGGCCTTTTAATGATATTTGATGTAATTATGATTTTATTTGGCTTTGTACAATCCGGAACAGTATTAACTGTAGGTCAGCTTGCTGGAACATTATTTAACAATATTACTTCTATGATGTCTGGATATACGAACTACGTTGGATATGAAAGTGTATATCAAGAAAAAATCGAAATTAAAAAATCAGAACAAGAAACAACAAACGATATTTCAAATGCAAATTTAACTATTGATTCTTTGTCTTTTTCTTATCCTGATAAACCAGAAGTAATTCATCAATTTTCACAAAACTTTGAAGCAGGTAAGAAATATTTAATATTAGGGGAATCTGGATGTGGAAAATCTACATTATTGAAAATTATATTTAAACAATTAAAAGATTATAGTGGAACGATTACATTAGGAAATGTAAATTATGATCAAATTTCTAAAGATAAACTTCATGAAATGATTGGTTATGTCACACAAGATAGCTATGTCTTTAATGATACAGTATTAAATAATATTGAATTAGGTAGAGAAGATAATGCAGAGAAAAAAGAACAAGCTATTACTTTATCTAAGATCAATGCATTAAATATGGAAGATAACGCCAAACAAATGAGTGGTGGTCAGATACAAAGAATTTGTCTGGCAAGAGAATTATATGATTATCATCCAATCGTATTGATGGATGAAGTGGCTAATGCAGTAGATGAAACAACTGCGAAAGAAATTTATCAAACAATGTTACAAAGTGATAGAACGATTATTGCGGTAGCACATTATTTACCAAATGGGGTAGAAGAACAATTTGATACAGTTATTCATATGTAGAAGAATATGCATTATTTTGTATATTCTTTTTTGATATCAGATGCAGAAATTTGATAACGCTTTTTGAATGCTTTGGAGAAATAATCAGCATCTTGAAATCCAACAGCACTTGCTACTTCTTTAATAGAATTGTTGGTAGAAGTTAATAAAGTTCTAGCTTTTTCTAAACGAATAGAAAGTAATCTTTGATGAATAGTTGTATGGTATTTTTCTTTGAAATGCGTATGTAATGTTCCTTTAGAAACATGAAAATACGTACAAAGAAAATCAGTTGTTATATTTTCTTTATAGTGTTGTACTAAATAACTTTGTATTTCTTCTGCGAGGTCTGTACTATCAACGATAACGCTATTGGTTAGTGTTAAATATTTAGCATATAAATCTATTAAATCTCCATATGCTTTGATTTGTTTCTTTGATAATGAAGAAGTTTGTTTGAGAGTTTGAAATATAAATTGATTGATCGAAATATATTGAGAAGCAATATGAATGATTTCATTGATGTCTGTATCTTTATCTAATATTTGTCCCATCATTAAATAACCACTGATTTGTCCATATGTATATAACGGCATAATTGCTTCATACAATCCACACCAACAACGATAAATATAAATATTACCTGTTTTGTGTACGTGTTCCATTGCTTGTTGATCACATTGTGTACAATTTTGTTTAGATAGTGGATTCTTATCTAATAACGAACAAAAAGAAGATTTATGTTTTGGAAATGAGGCAATGACTTGATGATCTATATTGAAAATAGTCATATTCATTCCAGAGATTTCATGAAAACTTTTTAAGATTTGTTCTAATTCATTCATAATCTAATAAAAGTATAAAATTATACTTTTTTCCTGTTATCTGTATTTTATTCTATGATAAAAAAGAAGTAAACAGAATATAGTATGGATAGGAGGTATTCATTATGGAAATGAATCATGAATGGTTAAGTAATCCAGAAGTGTTTGAAGTGAATCGATTAGAAGCAACTTCTTCTCATATATTTTATAGAAATGAAGAAGAGATGAATGGAGGGAAAAGTAGTTTTATACATTCTCTTAATGGAACATGGAAATTTCATTACGCAAATAGTTTGAATGAATTGATTTCTGGCTTTGAAAAGAATTCTTATGATTGTTTTACATGGGATGATATACAAGTACCAGGACATATACAACTACAAGGTTATGGTAAACCGATGTATGTTAACCAAGTTTATCCTTGGTCTGGAAAAGAAGAACTGATTCCACCAGAAATTCCAAAGTGGAATCCAGTTGGAAGCTATGTTACATATTTTGAAAAGGAAGATTTAATAGAAAATACAGATACACGTATTGTATTTCATGGTGTTGAAAGTGCAATGGCTTTATGGATCAATGGAGACTTTGTTGGGTACAGTGAAGATAGTTTTACACCTTCAAGTTTTGATATTACACCATTTATCAAAGATGGTACGAATAAAATCGCAGTTAATGTATATCGTTTCTCATCAGGTTCATGGTTGGAAGATCAAGATTTTTGGAGATTCTCAGGTATCTTTAGAGATGTAGAATTACTTTCGATTCCAAAAATACATATCAATAATTTAAAAATTACAGAAGATGTAGAATATTTAGAGAATGTTAGTATTCATGTTGTTATGGATATGATTGGACAATTTGATTCTATTTTAATAAATCTTTATGATCCATATGGTATATGCATACAAACAAAAGAAATCACTATATTAGATACTTCGTTTCAAATACAAAATCCACTATTATGGAGTGCAGAAGATCCAAATTTATATCATATAGAAATATTTGTAAAAAAAGATAACACAATCATTGAATGTATCAAAGAAAAGATTGGTGTCCGTAGATTTGAAAAGAAAGATGGAATCATGTTGTTAAATGGAAAACGTATTGTTTTTCATGGAGTTGATCGACATGAATTCTGTTGTACAAGTGGAAGAGTGATTTCTTATGACATCACAAAACAAGATATTATCAATATGAAACAAAATAATATCAACGCAATTAGAACTTCTCACTATCCAAATCAAACATTCTTGTATGATTTATGCGATGAATATGGATTATATGTTATTGATGAAGTGAATATGGAAACGCATGGTACATGGTCAGAGATGTATGATAAAGAACATATTATTCCAGACGATAAACCAGAGTGGCAATCCGCAATTATTGATCGTGCGAATTCAATGTATGAAAGAGATAAAAATCATGCATGCATATTAATATGGTCTTGTGGAAATGAATCTTATGGTGGTAAAGATATTTATGAAATGTCTGAATTTTTAAGAAAGAAAGATTCAAGTAGACTTGTTCATTATGAAGGTGTAGCCAATGATCAAAGATATCCAGATACGACAGATATGGTATCAAGAATGTATACACCAACAAAAGATATTGAAGATTTCTTAAAAGAACATACAGAAAAACCATTCATCTTATGTGAATATGCACATGCGATGGGAAATAGTAATGGAGCGTTGTATAAATATACGGATTTAGAAAAGAAGTATCCAAATTATCAAGGTGGGTTCATTTGGGATTATGTCGATCAAGCTTTATTAGAAGATGGAAAGTTATACTATGGTGGAGATTATCATGAAAGACCAAGTGATTATGATTTCTGTGGAAATGGAATTATGTTTGCGGATAGAACACCAACTCCTAAATTACAAGAAGTAAAGTATTGTTATCAATTTATTGATACAACAATTAATTCAGAAACGATTCATATACAAAACAATTATTTATTTACCAACCTAAATACATTTGATATCACTTTATCTTTATATAAAGATGGCTATTTAAAAGAAACAAAACAACTAAATTTAGATTGTGAACCAACACAAACAATTGATATCAATAATCCATTTCATATAGATGATGATGGAGAATACCAACTCCTAATTTCTTATCAAAAGGAAAATCATGAATATGCACATGAACAATATATTTATCCAAGTGAGTATCATGAAAATCATTGTGATAAATCATTACAAATTAATGAAGATTATTTGAATATTGGAGTTACAGGAAATAACTTTAATATTATCTTTTCTAAACAAAAAGGATTGGTTTCCTATAAAGTGAATTCTTATGAATTTATAAGACAACCACTACGTCCAAACTTCTTTAGAGCTTCAACAAATAATGATGTTGAAAATAAGTATGGTTATCGATATGGGCAATGGCTAATCAATAGTTTATATGCGAAATGTATTTATGTATCCACAGAAAAGAAACATAATCAATGCATTGTTCACTATGATTATGCATTGCCATCTTGTGAAGACCATTTATTACACTTGAACTATGAAGTATATGGTGATGGTGAAATTGTAGTAGATATGACATTAGATGCAATTGGAGAACATATTGAAATGCCTCTGTTTGGAATTTTATTACAAACTTATAGTGAATTAGAAACAGTAGATTATTATGGATATGGACCAGAAGAAAACTATATTGATCGAAATAAAGGTGCTTTGTTAGGAAGATATTCGTATCAAGTAGATGAAAATCTAACGCCTTATCTCTATCCTCAAGAGTGTGGTAATCGAACAAATGTAAGAGAATGTGTAGTTTCTTCTCGAAACCATTCTTTAACAATCAATGGAGAACCATTTGAATCATCTGTACTTAGATATACTCCATATGAATTAGAAAACGCAAAACATCAATGGGAAGTACCAAATCCATATCAAACCGTCATTCAATTGAATGAAAAACAAATGGGTGTTGCAGGTGATAATACTTGGGGAGCTAAAACACACGATGAATTCTTATTAGATAAAAAACAACATCATTTCAGAATTTCAATCAAAGGAAATTAAAAAATGTGATCTTAAAACCTATTGATACAAATCAGGTTTTGAGATCTTTTTTAAAATCTTGTTAACAAATGCATTAGATTGTTATATGATGTTCATCACAATACCCCCTAGGGGTATTGTGATATGTGAACTATAGGGATGATAACAATGAGAATTAAGAAAACAATTCTTACCATAGATGGTATGACATGTATAAATTGTCAAAATAGAATTGAAAAAGCATTAAAGAATACAGATGGAGTAATTGAAGTACATGTTTCATATCAAGATGGACAAGCAGAAATTACTTATGATTCAGAACAGTTAAAACTTGAGAGAATGATTTCTGTGATTCAAGATTTAGATTATCAAGTAGTCGACAAAAGAAAGAAAAAAAGTAAATCTATTGAAACTATCGTAATCATTATCTTGTTATTTTACATATTACAACATTTTGAAATTTTAAATTTTCTTGTTCCTTCTAAACTTGCGGATTCTAAAATGAGCTATGGAATGTTATTTGTTGTGGGACTTTTAACATCTGTTCATTGTATAGCGATGTGTGGTGGTATTAATCTTTCACAATGTATTCCAACAAGTGATTCTAGTGATCGAAATAATATCCTAATACCAGCAATCCTCTACAATGTTGGACGAGTAATTTCCTATACTGTAATTGGATTTTTATTAGGTGGAATTGGATTAATAATAACAGGTGGTTCTCAAGTTGGAATTCCATTGATTATGCAAGGTATATTGAAAATTATAGCTGGATCATTGATGGTTGTTATGGGGATTAATATGCTAGGGATATTTCCAAAACTTAGACAGTTGCAAATGAGATTTCCAAGATTGATAGGTTTCAAAATTATCACTAAAAAGAAAACACAGAATAATCCATTTGTGGTTGGCTTATTAAATGGATTGATGCCTTGCGGTCCAATGCAATCTATACAAATTATTGCGCTTGGTTCAGGAAATCCAATTTCAGGAGCAATATCAATGTTGATGTTTAGCTTAGGTACAGTTCCGCTCATGTTAGGACTTGGAGGACTAGTATCTGCGCTTGGGAAAAAATATACAACGATTGTTATGAAAATCGGAAGTATTTTAGTTGTGGTTTTAGGACTTGCGTTATTTTCACAAGGGTTAAGTTTAGCAGGAATAAAACAGAATTATTTAGATATATCCAATCAAACGAAAGAATTAAATAAAGCTATTATATCTGACGAAGAAAACATACAGGTTGTGGAAAGTAAACTTACATTTGGGAGTTATCCTAGTATTACGGTATATCAAGGAATTCCAGTGAAATGGATAATTCAAGTGCCAGAAGAAGTAATCAATGGATGCAATTATAAAATGATCATAAATGATTATGGAATCACACATGAATTTACTTCAGGAGAGAATGTGATAGAGTTCACACCAGAAGAAACAGGAACCATTCAATATACATGTTGGATGGGAATGATTGATGGAGAAATAACAGTCATTGAAAAAGGAGATTAGTGATGAATAAGAAAAAAATCATAAAAATAATGTTGTTAGCGGGTTCGGTAGGACTTATAGCGTGCGATAGTACAAGTAATAAAGAAAAAACTACATCGACTAAATATATAACACCTAAAGTTACAAATGAACAAATCACAATCGATACTTCTACTTTGACAGAGCATCCGCTTTATATTAACTATGATATAAATGGAACAAATATTCAGATGATAGCTGTAAAGGCATCTGATGGTACAGCACGTTTATCATTGAATACTTGTCAGTCATGTAATCCTTCTCCGAAAGCATATTTTCTAGAAGAAAATGGAAAATTGGTTTGTCAAAACTGTGGTAATGTATTCACGATGGATAGCGTAGGACAAGCATCTGGTGGATGTAATCCAATGAACATTGCATATACGATTAAAGATAATGAATTAATCGTTGATGTTTCTGAGTTGGAAAGTTATGCTGATAATTTTATATCTTGGAATGGTCCAATTGAATAATCTTATCTTTATTTAAGAATATGAAAACAAAACCCATGTGTAGACATATAGACACATGGGTTTTAAAACGCTATGATTCTTTATTTTTATGTTCTTTGATGTATATATTACAAGCTTTAATGAATTTAATTAAAGCGACGATTCCTAAAGCACAAAGAATACAAATCAGAATAAAATAACCATTCATAAAAACTACAGCAACTGTATCAGTAACATTGAACTCTAGCATAAGAATACCTCCATAAATATTTTTTGAAAGATCATTGATTATGGTGCCAATAGAGAATGAATTTTTCTAATGAAATATTACCATATTAATGTTTAAAAAAAAATATATTTGAGCTATTTTTGCATAAAGTGAGGAAAATTGGTATATTGAAAACACTTAAGAAAGTGACTAGAGCTATATAACAAAAATAAAAATCTTGTACTTAAAATTTTAAATACAATCAATGAAAAAAATAATGCGAAGGAGAAAATATATAGAGAAGGACATGGATTTGGTTTGAAATATGTAAAAAATACAGTTGATAAATATCATGGAATCATCAAGCTAACAAAAGAAAACCACAACTTTTGTTGTGGCATTGTATTCTTTGAAAATGAATACTAATTATTTTGCGTGTTCTTTAATGTATATATCACAGACTTTGCATATTTTATAACATGCAATAATTCCAATGATCATCAAAGCTAATTCTAATCCAATTATAATAAAACCAAACATAACATTCTCCAATCAACAATTTTCTAACATGATCTTTATGATTTCTTTATCCGTTTCTGCCATGCCATCATGGGCAAGCTGACCTACATTTTTAATTGTATCTTCAACGCATCCACCAACAATACCATCACCACCATAGAATTCTTTCCCATGCATATACATCTGCATGCCTAACAATCCACTTTCTACGCCAGATGCTATCTTTGCGGCACAGCTAGCTTTAGCACCATCACAAACAACTCCAGAATTGATTGCCAAAGCATTCGCTACGGTATGTGATATTTCGTTTAGTTTTCCACCATATAAATACATGATGCCAGCACCAGCTCCACAACCTGCACTAGTAGCTCCACAATATGCAGATAGACATCCGATGCCAGTTTTTAAATGAATACTTGTTAAATTGGCAACTAATAAAGCACGATAGAGTTTTTCTTGTGATACTTTTAATTCTTTTGCGTAAATAATAACAGGTACAGAAGTTGTGATACCTTGATTTCCTGATCCACTATTAATGACTACAGGTAATTCACATCCATTCATTCTTGCATCACTTCCAGCTGCAGCATATGCTTTAGCGCGATTATGAACTGAATCACCGTATGCCATTAATAATGTTCTACCAATTGCTGCACCATATTTACCACTGATTCCTTCATTAGAAATTGCCATATTATATGAAATTTGACGATCTAATATTTCTTTAACATCATCAAGATTACAATTTTCCGCAAAATCAATAATCCCTTCCATATTTAAGATAGAGTGATCTAGACTGCTTGTATTTTTAGGAATAGGTTTTTCAAAGATGATTTTATCATCTACTTGAATCAAACAGATTCCTGTATGATATTGTGCACATCTTACATATACAACATGATTTTCAGAATGCAATGTAACACCAATGTCTAATAAATAATCGGAAGTGGATTTTGTAACAGTGATTTTGGTATCTTTCACAAATTGAGATATTTTATTAATATCATTTTCTGTGATTTCAGATAATACTTCAAGTTCTTTATCTGCATTCCCTGCGATAATACCAGCTGCAGCTGCGGATTCAATTCCTCTTAATCCACCAGTGTGGGGAACAATGACACTTTTTACATTTTTAATGATATTTCCAGATGCACATACTTCTACAGATTTGATTGGTTCTGTTATATGCTTTTTAGCATGAGCAGCAGTTAATGCAATTGCGATTGGTTCTGTACACCCCATAGCAGGAATTAGCTCTGCATTCAGTATCTCACAATATTGTTGATAAGTTTTTTGATCCATAAAACACCTCTTTTAAATATAGTAACATAAACATTTCAAACAAAATATTTGAAATAAAAGATTCATTATGTAAGCGCTCTAATTTGTTATATGATAGAATTTATGGCTATAAGGGGAAAGAGAAAATATATGGAAAGAATAGAAACAAAAACATTTTTGAGTTTTGCGATGTTAGATAGTTTGTATTGGGCATTCTATGCGGCATTTGTTGGATTTACTTCAACATATTTATTATCTTGTGGAATGAGTAACGCAACTTTATCTATGATGCTTGCATTCTTTATGGGTGCTTCATTTATTGGTGCTTTTTTCTGGGGATCTGTCTGTGATAAAATGCGTACAAATAAAAAGGTGTTTATTCCAGAATTTATTGTGACAAATATTATTGCTTTTATCATTTATTTCATGGCTGATAAAAATATCATGATTTCTACAATACTATATCCAGTTTTTGGCTTTTTATCTGCACCACTTGGTAGTAATTTGGATACTTGGATGTTACGTTCTTTTCATAAAGATGCATCGACATATGGTAGAGCTAGAGCGATTGGCTCAATTGGTTACGCAGTAACAGCTTTATTTATGGGAATGTTGATTAATATATTTGGTTATAAAATGATTCCAATTGGATTTATCTTTTTTGCGGTACTTGTTTTATCTCTTGCCTCAATTATCAAAGAAGTTCCTTTTGAAGAAGTTGTTGCACATAGTAGTAGTGGAAATCCAAAAGAATTATTACATGTTGGACCATATATTTTCATGTTGATCGTTGTATTCTTTACAGGATTATCAATTGCGCCAATCAATAACTTGAAAATTGTTTTATTAAAAAGTGTAGGTGGAGATGTAGGTATCTTAGGATTAGATTCATTCTTGGGTGTTATGGTACAGGCTGTATTTATCTTTATTTCAGGTAATCTAAAGAAAATACCAGTGTATGTTCGCCTATTCTTAATGACATTAACGGTTTTTATGACAATGGTATTAGATTCTTTTGCGGTTGGATCTTGGATGATTATCTTAGGAACGGTATTCTCAAATATAAGTTATGGAATCATGCTTCCAACGCAAAGAGAAATTGTTGAATCCAATGTTCCAGCGACTTTAAAAAATACGGCACATAGTTTATCTGATGCGATGTATGGTAGCTTTTCTGGAATCTTAGCGCTAATGTATTCTGGATTTGTTATGGATTCCTTTGGAGCAAAATCTGTTGCGATGCTTGGTGGTGGAATCATGATCGTTGCGATGGTATTAGCACTAACAAAAATCAAGAAAAAATCTTAAGGCTTCGAAAAAGAAGTCTTTTTTTGGCGAAATTTAAGGGGATTCAAAAAAATA
>CAVLCI010000067.1:0-11719 GCA_963661415.1 Bifidobacteriaceae bacterium
TTAATACAAAAGAAATATGGCGTTGAAGAAGACCAATGAAAGGCAGGGAGAAATCTCTGCTTTTTGTGTTAAAATAATGGTACTAGGTGAGCGCTATGAAAAAAGTAATTACAATTGTAGAAGATGAAAGAGATTTAAATGAATTGGTAAAAAGATATCTTGAAAGAGAAGGATATGAAGTTCGTTCTTATTTAACATATGATGAAGCAAGTCAACATACAAGTGATGATGATGTTCATTTATGGATTTTAGATATCATGTTAGGAGATAAGAGTGGTTTTGATTTGATTGAAGAAATTCGAACAAATGATTCTCAAGTACCTGTTATCTTTATGTCTGCACGTGATAAAGAATTTGATCGTATCATTGGTTTAGAAAAAGGAAGTGATGACTATATCACAAAACCATTTTCACCAAAAGAATTGGTATTACGTGTCAATAATTTAATACGTCGTGTATATCGAGAAGAAGAAAGTAAAATTTCTGTGGATGGATATGAAATTGATGAATTACAGAGAATGGTTACGTATGATTCAAAGAAAATCGATCTTACAACAAAAGAATTTGATTTATTGATGTTGTTTGTGAACAATCGTGGCACAGCATTTCCTAGAGAAGCAATTCTTTCTAAAGTTTGGGAAGAAAATTATTATGGTAGTGATCGTGTTGTGGATGATACATTACGTCGTTTAAGAAAGAAAATGCCTGAATTGGCGATTCAGACAATCTATGGATTTGGGTATAGACTTGGATGAAACGTTTTCGTATATGGGTTCGTGAATTATCTCTTCTACAACAGATTTTGTGTATTATTTTCTTGTTTATCGCGATATTTGTTGGTTTTTTATTCTTCTTTATTACACCGGCAATCGATCGTTTTTCAGAAACAGAAATGTATGAATTGTTACATAGTTCGCAGAATACGATCATTGATTATATTAATGAAAATCCAGGGGAAGAGAATGTTGTATATGGAACAGATACATCTATCATTCAATTGATGTATGATCCTGATCAAGAATCTATTCAATTCTTAAGAGAAGGTGAATTAAGTGATGATGTTTTAAAACAAATTGAAACACAAGCTAAAGAACCAAAATCAGGAACACAAGATTATGTATTAGAAACAGATGAAGAATCAAAAAAAAATATAAAATATTTATATTCTATTACATTATTGAAAGATGGTAGAGAATTGATCTCAGTGATGGCAGATACATATCGTATCGCATTTCGTAAATCTTTGATTTCTGGTGTTGTAATGATGAATATATTGGTTGTGAGTGTATTACTTGCGTTATTGTTAATGTGGGTGGGAACTTTTATTTATCCTTTACAACAAATCAAATTATATATTCAAAAAATCAAAAATGATGAACCAGCTACATTAAATATGAAACGAAATGATGAAATTGGTGAAGTAGCTGAAGCATTAACTGAAATGCAAAGTGCTTTAGAAAAACAAAATCGTGAAAAAGAAGAAATGATTCAAAATATTTCTCATGATTTAAAAACACCAATTGCGACAATTAAGTCTTATTCTGAAGCAATTAAAGATGGTATTTATCCTTATGATACATTAGAAAAATCTATTGATGTCATTATAGAACATGCGGAACGATTAGAGAAGAAAGTAAAGAGTTTGATTATTTTAAATAAGATGGGCTATTTACTAGATAAGTGTCCAGAAGGGGATCACTTAGATATGAATGCCATTATTGAAAAAGTTGTCTTGTCTTTAAAAGTAGTGAGACCTGAAATTCAAATCGTTTCTAAAACGGATAAAAATGTGAAATTCCATGGTGAAGAAGAACCATGGAGAATTACTATTGAAAACTTGATGGATAATGCATTGCGTTATGCGAAAAGTACTGTTACTGTAGAACTCAAAAAAGATGAATTAAGAGTTATCAACGACGGGAAGCAAATCGAAGAAGATCGTATTCCTACATTATTTCATCCATATGAAAAGGGTACAGATGGACAATTTGGTCTAGGTTTATCCATTGTCCATCGTGTCTGTACAACGTACGGTTATCATGTGCAAGCAGAAAATTTACCAGATGGTACAAGTTTTAGAATTTGGAAAGAACGTACAAAAAGAGAAAGACAAAAGAAAATATCTGTACAATAATCGCTAAAATAGGAGCTGTAGTCTTAACGGAAGCTCCTTTTTTTTGTAGAATATATACAGTATGAATAAAAATATTAATGGAATCAATACTGCTTATATTGAAGCAGGAAATGGAAATGATGTTATTTTATTACATGGATGGGGTCAAAATAAGGAAATGATGCAGATGATATTTGATCATTTAAAAGATCGATTCCATGTATATGCATTGGATTTCCCTGGCTTTGGGGAAAGTGATGAACCACCTGTAGCGTGGGGCGTAGAAGATTATGAACTCTTTTTAGAAGATTTCATACATGAAAATGGAATTCAAAAACCAATCTTGATAGGACATTCTTTTGGATGCCGCGTAGCAATTCGATATGCCGCAAAAAATCAAGATAATGTAAAGAAAATGTGTTTGACAGGTGCAGCTGGAATTCGACCAAAACACGGATTGGATTGGCAGATTCGCACAAAAGCATATAAAGCTGGGAAATGGTTTTTGAAGGTAACTGGACAAAATGAAAAATTAGAACAAATGCAGAAAAATGCTGGTAGTGAAGATTATAGAAACGCAAAAGGCATTATGAAACCTACATTTGTGAAAGTTGTGAATGATGATGTTTCTCCAATCTTAAAAGATGTGAAATGTTCTGTTTTATTAGTTTGGGGTGAAAATGATACTGCAGCTCCATTGTGGATGGGAAAACAAATGGAGAAAGAAATGGCAGATGCTGGTCTTGCGGTTTTTGAAGGAGATGATCATTGGGCTTATTGGCATCAAGCTGCTAGATTTAATGCGGTATTAGACATATTTTTAAAGGGTGATGAGAAATGAGTATTCTAAAAATATTATTGTTGATTTGTTTTGTGTTGGCGACATTTGTTCCTACAAAACATGCTTTACATATCTTTCAACAAAATCGTTATGAAACAGAAAGATTAACACCATGGATCAAAGAGAATTTAATGATGAATTTAAAACACGCTGTGCTTCCTGTATGTATTGGTATCATTGCGGCTATGTTATCATTTGTATTCTTTAATTCTGGTGGTACGATTGCGCAAGTATGCATGTTATTAGTGTTATTTGTAGTGATGTATTCTACAGAAAAAAAACAAGTGTATATTAAGCCGCTTGTATTAACAGCACGTGTAAAAAGACAAATTGTTGTGCTTTCTTGTCTACAATTGATTATTTTATTATTGGTTTTGTTAAATGATTTAGATCCTTTTTTAACACTACTTGCTTACTTTTTGCCATGGATCTTATTGTATCCAATGAGTTGGATCACTTCACCAATTGAAGCGATGGTTCGTCAATCCTTTTTGAATGATGCGAAAAGAATATTAGAAGATCATTCAAATTTGATTAAAATTGGAATTACTGGCTCTTTTGGAAAGACAACGACAAAGAATATTATGCAAGCAATGGTGTCAGAACAATTTAATTCATTAATGACACCAGCTTCTTATAATACTCCAATGGGTATTACACGTACGATTCGTGAAATGTTAAAACCAATTCATCAAGTATTTGTTTGTGAAATGGGAGCGGATCATGTTGGAGATATTGAAGAATTAATGGATTTTGTACATCCTACGATTGGTGTTGTAACTTCGATTGGGCCACAACATTTAAATACATTTGGTTCACAAGATAATATTACAAAAGAAAAGATGAAAATGATTGAGATGTTACCGAAAGATGGATTTGGTGTTTTGAATTATGATAATACATTTATTCGAAATTATAAGATTCAAAATTCTGTTGAAACGGTAACGTATGGTGTTGTTAGTAAAGATACAGATTATACAGTAGAAGATGTTCAATATAGTCCATATGGATCTTCTTTTGTAGTTTGTTACAAAGATGAAAGAATTTCAATGGAAACAAAATTGTTAGGGCAATTAAATATTCTAAATATTTTATCTGCGATAGCCGTAGCCAGACACTTAGGAGTTAGTTGGGAAGTCATCCAACGAGCCGTTAAACAAATGAAACAAGTTGAACATCGTTTAGAGCTTAAGAAAATCAATGGATATCGATTTATTGATGATGCATTTAATGCAAATCCAACAGGTTCTGCAATGGCTCTAGAAGTATTATCGATGATGCCACATCAAAGAATCATTGTAACGCCAGGAATGATTGATTTAGGAGAAAAACAAAGTGAAATCAATGAACATTTTGGTACATTGATGAAAGATAAAGCTGATATTGTAATCTTAGTAGGTAAAAATCAAACAAAACCAATCTATGAAGGATTGAAAAAGTCAGGTTTTGATATGAATCAAGTTTTAGTTGTTGATAAAGTTAAAGAAGCTTTTCAATATGTTTATACACATGCAACGGCAGAAGACACGATTTTATTAGAGAATGATCTACCGGATGCTTTTAACCATTAAGAAAAGATAGTATACTAGAACAATCTTACGAGAAGTGGAGAGGAAAAATATGGAAAACTTAATTCATGAGGAATGCGGTATTTTTGGAATCTATGATCCTAGTGGAACAAACGATGTAGCAGCGAGCACATACTATGGTTTATTTTCTTTGCAACATAGAGGCCAAGAATCTTGTGGTATTGCGGTCAATGATAGGGGTGTAATTACTTATCATAAAGATGTAGGACTTGTGCGTGATGTATTTTCTAAAGAACAATTAGACGCTTTAGGAAAAGGTCAAATTGCGATTGGTCATACACGTTATTCTACGTTTGGAACTGTTAATCAAACAAACGCACAACCACTTGTAGTAAGACATGTGAAAGGTCAAATGGCTTTGGCACATAATGGAAATCTAACAAATGCTCCAGAACTAAGAGAAAAGTTAGAATTACAAGGTGCAATCTTTCATACGACAAATGACTCTGAAATCATTGCATATGAAATTATTCAAGAAAGATTAAAAACAACTTCTATTGAAGAGGCTGTTGAAAATGTTATGGATGTTTTAGAAGGTGCATATTCTCTTGTTGTGATGTCCCCTGAAAAACTTGTAGCAGCTAGAGATACGACAGGCTTTCGACCACTTGTTATGGGAAAGTTAAAAAATGGAGAAATCGTATTTGCTTCTGAAACGTGTGCATTAGATTCTTTAGGTGCAACATATATCAAGGATCTAGATGCTGGAGAAATCGTGGTTGTTGATAAACATGGTATTCGTTCTATTACATCTCATGTAAAACCAATTAAACATATGTGTGTGTTTGAATATATCTATTTCGCTAGACCTGATAGTGTAATGGAAGGTATTAGCGTTCATGAAGCTAGAAAACAAGCAGGAAAGATTCTTGCGAAAGAACATCCTGTTGATGCGGATGTAGTTATTGGTGTTCCTGATTCTGGATTAGACGCTGCTTTAGGTTACTCTGAACAGAGTGGCATTCCTTATGAAACAGGCTTTTCTAAAAATAAATATATCGCTAGAACTTTTATTCAACCAGCACAATCACAAAGAGAAAACGCTGTACGTTTAAAATTGAATGTAATTGCTTCAGTTGTAAAAGACAAAAGAGTAGTTATGGTAGATGATTCTATTGTTCGTGGTACAACAAGTGCACGTATCGTTGCGTTATTAAAGGATGCTGGTGCAAAAGAAGTACATGTACGTATTTCTGCTCCACCATTTATTTCTCCTTGTTTCTACGGTACAGATATTGATTCTAAGAAGAATTTAATTGCATGTAAGTATTCACAAAAAGAAATCGCGGAACAAATTGGTGCAGATTCATTAGGCTACCTTTCTGTAGAAGGCGCAAAAGAAATGGCGAAGAATCCTAAATGTGATTTCTGTGTTGGATGTTTTACGGAACAATATCCAGCTCCAATTCCTTCTTCTCAAGAAAAATCTCAATTTGAGAAAAAAATCAATTCTAGTGAGGAAGATCAACCTGATGAACGTGAAAGAGTTCATGGAGACGCAAAAGAATTTTAAACAAAAAAGAGAACCGATTGAATTCGATTCTCTTTTTGAATGCTTATTTTTTTGTGGCAATACGGAAGAATAATAAGCCTAAGATAAACAATATCGTTAAACTCGCTACCGCAATATTAACAGAATTTGTTAAGGATACCGCAATACCTACAAGTGTTGTACCCATAAATGCAGCGCCTTTTCCACAAATATCATAGATACCGAAATATTCACCACTTGCTTCAGCAGGAATGATTTGAGCGTAGTAGGATCTAGATAATGCTTGGATTGCTCCTTGGAACATACCTACCACAAATGCCATGATACCAAATTGCCATAATTCTTTCATGAATAATGCATATATCGCAACCGCAAAGTAACCACAAATACATACTGTAATTAAGGAAGTAGAACTATACTTTTCACTCAATTTACCAAATAAAGTAGCGAATGCAAACGCAACGACTTGTGTTAATAAAAGAATGACCAATAATCCCATTTGATTTAACCCTAACGCTGTACCAATCGCTACTGCTTCATCAATGATCGTATATACGCCATCAATATAGAAGAAGAATGCAATTAAGAAATAGAATACTTTCTTTTCTTTTTTATACATTGTAATCAATGTATTTTTAATTCGTTTGAAACTTTCTTTGAGCTTATTTTCTTCTGTTGGTTCAACATAATACTTTTGATGATAATTTTTAATGAGTGGAACAGTAACACCAAACCACCATACCGCAACAATTAAGAATGCTAAGAAAATAGAAAGTCTTTCATTCATTAAACCTAAGAAGTCAGGATTACCGGCAGCGTAGAAACCTAACGCTACAACAAATGGGATACAACTTCCAATATAGCCCCATGCATAACCTTGTGATGATACAAGATCCATTCTTTCTGGATCAGTGATATCTGTTAACATAGAATCATAGAATACAAGGGAAAGTTGATAACAAACTTTCGCAATGACATATATTACCAAATAAATGAACCAATTCGGAACAATTCCTAACAAAATACATCCTAAGATGCCAATCATCAAAGATCCAACGAACATTTTTTTCTTCATATCTTTGTGGTCGGCGATTGCTCCAAAGATTGGGCCTCTAATTGCCACTAAAATCGTTGCGATACTTGTTGCATATGACCAATATGCTAAATAATCTGAACTATTCATTCCAGCATCTTGCGCTAATGTATTAAACCAAATTGGAATGATTGTTGAAATCATCATGGTAAATGCCGAATTTCCAATATCATAATAGATCCAGCTTTTTTCTAATTTGTTGAAATTTTTAAACATATGATTACCTCGTAACAAATACAATTATCTGATTTAATTATAATATTAAACAGACTTTTTTGTGAAAAGTTTGTAAAATACAATCTTTTTATAAAAAAGATTGTATGATAATAATAACAAGGAGTTTTTATATGACAACTAAAATATGGGCACATCGTGGAGCGAGTGGGTATAGACCTGAAAATACATTACCATCATTTCAATATGCAATGGAATTAGGTGCAGATGGTGTTGAATTAGATATTCAACTAACAAAAGATGGACAAATCGTTGTCTGTCATGATGAACTATTAGATCGTACTTCTAACGCAAAAGGATTTTTAAAAGATTACACATTAAAAGAATTAAAGAGTTTTGATTTTTCTTATCAATATCCTTCCTTAGGAAAAGTACAAATTCCTACAATGAAAGAAGTATTTGAGCTATTAAAACCATCTCATTTAATCATTAACATTGAATTGAAAACAGGTGTATTTGATTATGAAGGAATTGAAGAAAAAATCATTCAATTAACACATGAAGAAGGATTTGAAGATCGCGTAATTTATTCTTCTTTTAATCATTATTCGATTTTAAAGATACAACAATTAGATCCAAACGCAAAGACTGCATTCTTATATTGTGATGGTACAATTGATATGCCAGCATATGGAAAGAAATACCATGTAGATGCATTGCATCCAGATTTTTGTAATTTAAGGTATCCAAACTTCATGGAAGAGTGTAAGAAATATGATTTAGATGTGAATATTTGGACAGTGAATACAGAAGAAATTGCGAAGATCTGTATGCCTTATGGTGTGAATTCTATTATTACGAATTATCCAGATAAAATCAGAAAGATTGTAGAAGAATATGAGTCCGGAATATAAAACATTTATTGAAGAAAAAATCAAACCATTTTTAAGTCTTGTTCAAGAAGGTGATTTTCATAGTTTTGATGGCACAAGAATTCATTATTATGAAGCAATTCATCCAAATGAGAAAGCTAGTATTGTTATGGTACATGGCTTTTCTGAATTTTTTGGGAAACATCATGAAAATGCATATCGATTCTATCAAGATGGTTTTAGTGTTTTCTTTATTGAATTAAGGGGACATGGAAAATCAGAACATACAGACCAATACAAAGACTCTAGAGTACATGTAAATGACTTTGAAGAATATGTACAAGATCTTAATACATTTATTGAACAGATTGTAAAAAGAGATTCTAAAACAAAACAATATTTCTTATTTGCGCATTCTATGGGTGGGGCAGTATCTACACTTTATTTAGAGGAGTATCCATCTGTCTTTAAATGCGCAGTTTTATCATCACCGATGTTAACGATGAACTATGGGAATATCCCTGAAGTTGCTGTAGATATGTTATCTACATATTCTAAGATTGCGCCAGTTTCAGAAGAATTTGGACCATCTCAAAAACCATTCTCTGGAATTGTTGATTTTGAAAATTCATCGATGTTAGATAAAGACCGTTATGAATATCAATTCGCACAAAGAATGAATCATAAAGAATATCAGACTTGGGGCGGTACTTGGAGTTGGATTCGCGCTGCTAAAGAAGTGACAAGTAAGATTCAAAAAAACATAAAAAAAATCAAAACACCAATTTTATTGTGCCAAGCTGGAAGAGATTCCATGGTAAAACCAGATGGACAATTTAAAATTGATCAAAAAAATTCACATGTAACTTTATTAGAGTATAAAGATTCTAAACATGAAATATTTAACGCAACAGCAGATATTCGTAAAAAATATTATCAAGATATTTTGGATTATTTGAATGCATATGTAACAAAGGAACATTGATATATGGAATACCATTATTACTATCAAACACCTGATGAATTTGATGATATATGCATGTTGAGTGATGGTGAATATTTAACTGGTCTTTGGTTTCAAGGAACGAACGACACGAACAAACATACAAAAGACAGTATTGAAAAACAACTGCCTGTATTTGATGAAACGTGTCGTTGGTTAGATATTTATTTTCATGGAAAGAATCCTGATTTTATTCCAAACTATCTTATAAAAGAAATAACACCATTCCGAAAAGAAGTCATTGATCAAATGAATGAAATTCCTTATGGAAAAACAATTCTTTATAGTGATATCGCTAAAAAGATTGCGAAAAAAAGAGGGATTCCTAAAATGTCATCACAAGCAGTAGGAGGTGCTGTTGGATGGAATCCTATCTGTATTATTATTCCTTGTCATAGAGTTATAGGTACAAATGGTAATCTAACAGGATATGGTGGTGGAATCAAAAATAAGATTTCACTATTAAAAATAGAAAACAATGATATGTCTCAATTCTTTGTTCCTAAGAAAGGAACAAAACTATGAAAAGATGTAAGTGGTGTAATAACAATAATCCGTTATATATTCAATATCATGATCATGAATGGGGAAAATTAAATTCCCATGATTCCTATTTGTTTGAAATGTTAGTATTGGAATCGTTTCAAGCAGGATTGTCTTGGGAATGTATTTTGAATAAACGAGAAGCATTCCGAAAGGCATTTGATGATTTTGAGCCACATAAAATCATTGCATATGATGATATAAAGATTGAAGAATTGTTATCGAATAAAGATATCATTCGTCATAGAAGAAAAATAGAATCAACAATTACAAATGCAAAAATATTCTTAGAAATTCAAAATGAATTTGGAAGTTTTCGTGAGTATTTAAACAAGTATACAAAAGGGAAAATCTTGTATGAAGTAGATCAAGTTTCAAATGAATTATCAGATACAATTAGTAAAGATTTGAAGAAAAGAGGTATGAAATTTGTGGGGACAAAAATCATCTATTCTTTCTTACAAGCCACAGGGTATATAAATTCTCATGAAAAAGGCTGTTATTTGTATCCGAACTAATCAGAAGACTAAATAAATGAATGTAGTCTTCTTTTTTTTATTTTACTCCTAAAGATATATATTTTGTTGGTTGAAAAAGATACTGAAAACTAAATATGATATAGAAAATAAATGGAAAAGAGGCATTTGTTATGAAATATCACAAATTAGGGAAAACAGACGTACAAGTACCAGGAATAGGTGTTGGAACTATGTTATGGTTACCAAAAAATGAACAAGAAAAAGAAAGATATTTTGAAACATATAAAACTTGTTTAGATAATGGAATGAATTTTTTTGATACAGCTGAAATATATGGAAACGGAAAATCAGAAATATTATTAGGAGAATTTCAAAAAAGAGATGGTCGAAAGATTTTGATTTCATCTAAATTTGCACCTCCATCTAGAATGAATCCTTTAACACAAAAAAGAAAACATGTAGATAAAAGTTCACCTAGAGCTCTGGAAGAAGCACTGAATGGAAGTTTAGAAAGATTGGGAGTGGACTATATTGATTTATATTTAATTCATGTACCACCAAAAAAAGGAAATATTTCTGATTATATGGAAATTATGGCAAAAGCAGTGCATGAAAATAAAATAAAAGCTATAGGAGTTTGTAATTTTTCAGCTATGCAAATAGAGGAAGCTGTACAAGCATTGAAAAAATTTGATATTCCTTTAGCAGTTGCGATGGTTGGGTATAACATATTAAGAAGGTATCCAGAAACGAATGGTGTGTTTGATGTTTGTAAAAAATATGGGATATCAATTATTCCATATGCGCCACTCGCTGAAGGAACATTAACAGGAAAATATAGAGGTAAAAAAGTACCATTCATGTATAAAATGACATCCTATTTTGGACATTTAGATATCACAAAAGAAAGAAATGATAATGTCCCGTTTATAAAGAGGGTATTTTCATGTCCAAGAGAATGTGATATTAGAAGGATGGAACCATTAATGATAGAACTTGATAAAATAGCAAAAAAACATAACAAAACAATCGCTCAAGTATCTATAAATTGGTTACTTACAAATCCTGATGTTGATATTATTCCTATTCCTGGAATGAGAAATGTAAAACAAGTAAAAGATAATATTGGGGCAATTGATTGGGAATTATCTGAAGAAGAAAGAAAAATTATAAATGATATAGAAGAAGAAACGAGGTAAGTATAAAAACTATCCTTGTTTTTTTAACAAAAAAAAGTATGAGAAACATCTCATACTTAATAAAAAAGAGCGAGTGAGCAGAATCGAACTGCCGTGTCCACCTTGGCAAGGTGGCGTTCTACCATTGAACTACACTCGCATAAATGGCGGTTCTGACGAGATTCGAACTCGCGATCTTCTCCGTGACAGGGAGACGAGATAAACCACTACTCCACAGAACCAAATGAATTGGAGTTAAAGCCTTCCTTACTTACAAAAGTTTTTTGAGAGCGAGTGAGCAGAATCGAACTGCCGTGTCCACCTTGGCAAGGTGGCGTTCTA
>CAVLCI010000068.1:0-11665 GCA_963661415.1 Bifidobacteriaceae bacterium
AAGAGAATCGAAGTCTTGCAAGCCTCGACTCTTTATGGGGCGAGGTTAGTTGACACATTCTTTATCGAAAATATCTCATCCAGCACTTTCGCTATTCCTTCAATACTGATTGGTTTAATGATATGTCCGTTCATACCTGCCTCAATCGCTTTCTTCTTATCTTCTTCAAAAGCATTTGCTGTAATGGCCACGATTGGAATATTTGCCTTCTGATTATCTGCCAAAGTTCTAATCTCTCTAGTAGCGGTATAACCATCCATTCTTGGCATTTGTACGTCCATCAAAATTAAATCATACTTATCCGCAGGTTCTTTGTTGATTGTTGCAACAGCAATATCACCATCTTCTACACTATCAACGATCATACCAGTCTCTTCTAAAATCGTTGTAGCAATCTCTCGATTTAATTCATTATCTTCAACTAAAAGTACACGCTTACCTCTATAATCGTAGACCTTTTTCTTTTCTTTTTCCTTCACATTTTTATCATTCAATGAAGGATGCATCAACACTTCACGTAGTTCTGACATGAAAATCGGTTTGGATACAAATGCAGTTACGCCTGCTTCTCTTCCCTCTTGTTCAAATTCAGCCCACTCATACGCCGTAAGTACAATGATCGGCACATCTTCATTAATAACCTTGCGAATACGACGAACTGTCTCGATACCATTCATATCTGGCATCAAATAATCGATAATATATACCTTGTATTCGTCCTTCATCTCCGTTGCTTCTTGGGCATGAACAATCGCTTCTTTAGCTGATGTTGTCCAATCTGGACGCATCTGAATAGCACGAAGCATCTTACTAACACTTTTACATGTATTCATATCATCATCTACGATCAATGCTCTTGCACCAAGTAACTCCTTAATTGGCTCATTGGTAACTGGTTCATCTGCAAGGCAGAGATCAAGCGTAACTGTAAACAAGGAACCTTTTCCTTCTTCGCTTTGTACCTGTATATCGCCACCCATCATATCAACAATGTTCTTCGTAATAGCCATACCTAGTCCCGTTCCTTGAATGCCACTAACCGTAGAACTATATTCTCTAGAAAACGTATCAAATATATGCCCAACAAACTCTTTTGACATACCAACACCATTATCTTTTACAGAAAATTCGTATGTTTTATAATTCTTTAAGCCACAAGGCTTTTCAATCAAACGAATGATGATATCTCCACCAGGTTGTGTAAACTTGATTGCATTACCAACAATATTCAATAGCACTTGATTCAAACGTAACTTATCTGTTAATACAGCCTCATGCACAACATCTTGTGTATCAATGAAAAGATTTAAGTTCTTCGAATGAACTAGACTTTGAATCATTGTTCTAAGATCATGCAACAAATCTGGAATGTGCACAACTTTCTGATCCAATTTAACAGTTCCACTCTCAATACGACTCATATCAAGAATATTATTGATCAAACTTAGCAGATGGTTACTTGAAGTACTGATTTTACTAAGATAATCTTCTACTTTCACATGATCTTCTAGATGCGTTTGAGCTAGGGCTGTAAAGCCAATAATTGCATTCATCGGAGTACGAATATCATGAGACATATTATTAAGAAAAGTTGTCTTTGCCCTGTTAGCTTGTTGTGCTGCAACAAGTGCTTGTCGCAAGACTTCCTGTTGTTTTAGATCCCTAAGTTTTTCCTCTGTAATATCACGAGCAACATACAAAACTTCAACTGCTCTTCCATTTTCATCTCTACGTTTCGCAATAAAACGAGCCTGCATCCACTTTCCTGTTGGTGCTTTGTAATCTGTTGTTAAAGTGTTAACTTTTTCTAATCTTTCAGCTAACGTATTCAAATCCAAAAATTCACGCAATTGTTCTCTGAATTCTAGTTCTATAAAAGATTCTATAATTGTATCTTTCACATCATCAAAATAGCCTTTACTTGTCGCAACTTTCCCCATAAGTGGAATACTATTTAGTATTTCATATTCATGCGTATTGATATCCGCACGAAAAATCGTGGAATAAATAGTTGCCAAAGAGTTAACGACCTCAACATGTTCTTTTTCTCCCTTAAGTCTTGCCTCTTCCAGTGCTCTTTTTTCTTTTTCTTGTGACTCATGTTCTTCAATGATTGCATCAATATTTTGGAAGCCTGCTACAACATTTCCTTCATTATCCACTTTTCTAATATCAAACTGATAATGATGTACTTCACCTTGTTCTGTACTTTGATATGTACCTATATATTTATCTTGTTTAGAAAATACTTCACGAAGATTTTCAAGGCTCAACATCTTAGACATCTTTATTTTATCTTCATTTGGATAAACATATTTTTCTGCCCAACTCTTAATGATTTCATCAAAAGAAAATGGTACATCTTTAAGTGAACGCATTTCTTTAAAACCATAATTATCAGATACTCTTATTGATCTAGCATAACCATCATTGAGATTAGCAAGATAAATATTCATAAAGTTGCTAGAAAGCGTGTTAATAATAGCAAACTGTTCTTCAATCTCCTTTTGATGAGCCATTTGTTCTTCTACGATTCTATCAATCAATTGGAAACCAACTACAACATTGTCCGTATCATCGACTCTTCTAAAATCATACTGGTAGTAATGTGTTACGCCATCTTCTATATTTCGATACGTACCTACGTATTTATCCTGCTTAGAGAATATATTTCTTATATTCTTAACATTCAGCGTTTCTTTTATCCGCTTTTTATCATCCGGATGAACAGTCTCACGCACCCATCGATCAACAACGGCATCAAACTGGAATACTTGATTATTAACATCTCTGATTGCTTTTACATTATAGTTATCATCAAGTCTTATAGCTCGTGCAGTTCCCTCACTCAAGTTTGCAACAAAAACATTTCTGAAGCTCTTAGATAAAGCATTGATAATTTCAAGTTGTTCATCTACTTCCTTTTGATGCGCAATCTCTTTTTCTTTTTTCGCTTTCGCAATTTCTTGATGTTCTTCAATAATGTCATCAATATTTTGAAATCCAGCGACTGCTTTTGTTCCGTCTTTTCCAACTTTGCAGAAACTATATTGAAAATGATGTATTTCTCCATTTACAATACTGCGATAATTTCCAACAAACTCATCTTGCGTATCGAAAACTTTTTTTATATTTTCTATCGTAATTGCATTGCTAACTTTTTGGCGATCTTCTGGACATACAATGGTTTTAATCCAATTTTCAAGAACGACTTCGAACGAAAACTCACGATGATCTTTTAGACCTGGAACATCTACATAGGAAGCATCCAGTTTAAGAATTCTTCCCGTCTTTTTTTCTAAATCCAGCCAATAGACATTTTTAAAATTACGAGAAAGCGTATCAAAAACCATAAGTTGTTCGTTAAGCAATTCATCTTGTTTCTTATGTTTAATAACAAAATTCGTTATATCTGTAAGTGTGCCTTGGTAAAACGTTTCATTACCAATCGTAACTAAAGATGTGGAATCAGACACCCAAATATACCCATTTTTACCTCTCATACGATAGATAGCATCTATAGCATTTTCATTAGAACTTTGTGCTAACAATTCAACATACTCCACCGTAGATTTCGTATCCTCAGGATGTAACATATTAATGAACTTATTATCAAACTCTGTCTTGATTTCTTCTCTAGTCCAACCAAACATCTCACAAAAGCGATCACTGATATAAAGAAAAGGATAACCTTCCTCTGCTGAACATCTGTGATATCCTCCTGGCATATTTTCAAGAGTCGTTTTGGAAAATGTATTTAATTTTTCTAGTTCAGTATGACGATCTATAAATGTAGTCATATCATTACAAATGCTAAGAATCGCAAGCCTTCCATCTTCAGCGCGTATGACCTTACCCTTATCTACGGTCCAGATTGAACTTCCATCTTTTTTTACCATACGATAGATGATCTTATAGGTCATCCCTTCATAAAACTCACCATTGTTAAGTTCTTTAACCACACGTTCAAAATCATCTGGATGTATTGTATTTGCCACTTTACCATCAATGCCAACAATAAGATCATTAACATCCTCATATCCTAAAATGTTTGCAATTTTATTATTTGCATAATATATAGGAAAACCTGACTCACAATAACCACCTATTGTACCTACATCTACTCCTTCAGACAGTTCAAGTATTAAAGATTCATCTATTTTATTTGATACATTCCCCAACATAAATCCACCATTTTTTTCATTCGTAATATCAAAAAAAATTTCTTAACGAATGAGGTATAACTTCTAAATAATTTTATCACAAATTCATAATTATCTAATAACAACACATGAAACAAGATGCAAGAACATCGCTCTATATATCCAAATGTAAGCATCAAATAAAAACGGATCTCATAAGACCCGTTATATTTATGCATCCTTTTTTTCTTCCGCAAGTAATTCTGCATCCCACATCTTAAAAAATGGGAAATAGATCAAAACAGAAATAACAATCAGAACAACATTTAGAACGATAGCTCTCCAGTCTCCACCAGTAGCTAGATATGCACCAATTGGTCCAGGAAGTGTCCAAGGAGCGCTGACAGATGCTCTTGATACAAAACCAACAGATGTACAAATGTACGCAATAATAGCAGATACAATTGGGCTAACAATAAATGGAATCATCAATGTTGGATTCAACACAATTGGAGCTCCAAAGATAATTGGTTCATTAATATTGAAACAGGCTGGAAAAAATGCTGTCTTGCCAAGATTTTTAGCATATGCAGATTTAGATCTAAAAGCCATAAGAATTGCTAAACCAATTGAACATCCCGATCCCCCAATCCAAATAAACCATTGATAGAAAGGTTCTGGTGCAATGTTTGGCATTGCACTTCCTGCAGCTAATGCTGTTGTATTTTGTTCAAGAAGGATTAACCATACCGGTCTAGCAAGAGAGCCTACGATCGAAGCACCATGAATACCAAATATCCAGAAGAAACATGTTAAGAATACAATCAACAGAACGCTTCCAAGACCATCACTTGCTGAAACAAGTGGTTTCACAAGCATCCCAACAAATCCATGCCAATCAAAACCAATAAAGTAAGTGATACCGCCAATTAGTAGAATTACAATTGCAGTTGGAAGCAACTGTTCAAAACTTCTTGAAACCGCTGGTGGTACTGCATCAGGCATTTTGATTTTCCATCCTTTTTTTTCCATGAAGTTATAGATTTCAATCGCAATAATTGTTGTAACAATACCTACAAATAGTCCTGCAGAACCAAGCTTTGACATTGGAAGAACAAATCCTGTAATACCTGCATCTTCCGCTGTAACGTTTACTGGAACAATTGTTAGTAAATATGCAATTTCAGATAAAATTGCTCCAGACAAACCATCTAGATTATAAGATTTTGCTAAAGAAAATCCAATTCCAAATACAGCATAGAGAGTCATGATATACATTGTCAAGCGATATGGTAAAACAATCTGTGCAGCATGTCCTGTCAAAAACTTATAGATACCCCAACTTTCAGGTAGTGGTGGATTAGCTACAATAAGGAAGAATGAGCCAACAATAATTAATGGCAACGTTGCGACAATACCATCACGGATTGCTCTTAAATGACGTTGGTTTGCCAGTTTTGTCATTGGTTCACATAGTTTATCATTTAATAAAGTTGTTAACGTTTCGAACATTTTATTTCCCCTTTCGAATAATCTCTGAAAATCACTTTACTGCGTACTTTCGGTAAAATCTTTCAGAATGTATAAATATTATAAACATATCATTTCAATATATTTATATATATTTTGCAATTTGTTTTAAATTAACTTTCCAATCGGAAAGGATAGTCCTCAAAACTAAATAAGATAGCTCTAAATAAAGCTTTTCTAAAACCTCAAATGAAAGAATGTATTATCAAAAAAAGATATAAATAGAAGAATTTTTTCTTTATACCATTTCAAACAATATATCATTTTTAGTTTTTCTATATTTGATAAACTGTTGATACAAATAACAGTTATCTTTTTTACACATATATTTTTCTTATTTCTCCAATTCAACTGATTAGAACTGAATGAAATATAGTACAACTATGCATGCTAAAAATAAGAGAAGTACTATTTTCAAAAATTCTTTTCCCATTCCTCGTTTTGTATCTATAAAACAACGCGAATATGCAGTCGTTAATGATAAAGACAAACTCAAAGCAAGCATTATACAAATTTTGTTTTCATCAGAAAAATAAATTGTCAAAGTTGTAACAAAAAATGTAACAAACGTAATCAAAAAAGCACTTTTATAAGAAAATTTAGGAATATCATAATCTGTATCATTCCATTTTTTATTTTTTTCTAAACGACTCATTTTACTCAAACCTCCTTATTGCATGGGTTATATTTTCAAGAATCACTTTTTCTTTTGCTCATGTTGCACTTTTCTAATGTAAATTTTTCTGCCAGCTAAAATTCAACTATAAATTCTAGATAACAACACAAAAGAACGTATTTGAATACCAGTATATGTATGCATGATCTGCATCAAAATCTTAAGATCATCTAGAGATGCTCCACCTGCTTGTTCAACAATTTCATAATGTTCTAAGCCTGCTTTACATACCAAACGAAATCTCTTTAAAGAAAGTGCATCTTTTAATGAAATATTTTCTTTTTGTGCACACTCTTTGCATAAGAAACCACCATCTTTTACAGAAATTGCTTGTACTAACTTAGAACCACAATGTACACATTCATCTACATCTACACCAATTCCAAAATACTTCATCACATTACTACAAAATAAACAAAGAATCGTCATTGGATCCTTTTTGTTTTCCAATAAAGTAAAACTTGTATCTAATGCTTCAAATATTTCTTGAGAATATTCACATTCATTTCCTTGCATGACAAAAGCATCTGTGATTTCACTCATCATAGATGCACATGTAGATAGATTTAAATCAAAATGAATATTTTTATAAGATTGTATCAAAGATACGTTTTTTAATGTAAAAATCGTTTTTCCTTGTTTATAGTCAATCAAAAATTCTGATTTAGTATATGGAAGTACTCTACCAGCATTTTTACTTGTTGGTTTTCTAATGCCACTAGCTACAATGGATAATTTTCCATATTCTTTTGTAAGAACGGTAAGAATAACACTATAATCTTTATAATCAGATTGTTTTAATATCAAACCAGTTACTTTATCATTCATCGTCTTTTCCAGCACCACCATATCCATATTCACTGATTAGATGGTCATGACTTCTCCATTCATCTTCAACACGAACGAACAATTCTAAAAACACTTGTTTTCCTAATAATTTTTCAATATCTTTTCTTGCGGCAACCCCAATTCTTTTTAACATCTTTCCTTGTTTTCCAATCATGATTGGTTTTTGAGATGCTTTTTCTACTAAAATCGTAGCTTGGATATAACAAGCATTTTTCTTGAATTCTTTATTATCAATACGTACTGCTGCTGCGTGAGGAATTTCTTCTCGTGTATGATCTAAAATTTTTTCACGAATTAATTCCGCAATTCTAAAATTCTCAGAACCATCAGAAATGATTTCTTCAGGATATAATAAATCTCCTTCTGGAAGATATTTCATTGTTGTTTTGATCAAATCTTCAAAAGAACGATTGAATTTCGCACTCATTGGAAAGAACTCCGCAAATTCATATCTTTCTTGCCAAGTCACAAGATTCTTCATGATATCTTTATCATCCATTTTATCAATCTTGTTTAATATCAAAAATACTGGTAATCCTGTATTTTTTACAGCTTCTAATACAAATTCATCACCTTTTCCAAAAGGTGTTGAACCATCCACTACTAAATAAATTACATCTACACCTTGCATGACATCAAATGCTTCTTTATTCATTCTAGAATCCAAACGTAATGTTGGCTTATGAATACCTGGTGTATCAGTAAAGATGATTTGACAATCTTCACGTGTCAAGATACCACGTATTTCTGATCTTGTTGTTTGTGGTTTGGAAGATACAATTGCGACTTTTTCACCTACCAAGGCATTCGTTAAAGTACTTTTTCCTGCATTTGGTCTTCCTGCTAATCCTACAAATCCACTTTTCATTTTCCACCTCTTTGAATAATTGGATCAAGAATTTGATCCTGTAACGCAAACATGACTTTTTCATCTTCTTCTTTCATATGATCATATCCTAAGCAATGTAACATTCCATGTGTAAAAAGAAATCCCATTTCTCTATCATAGGAATGACCATATTCTTTTGCTTGTTTCTTACAATAATTGATATTGATGAAAATATCCCCTAAATCTTTTTCTTCTTCTGGTATAAAATCATCTTCATTATCTCTTATCGCAAATGAGATAACATCTGTTGGTCGATCAATGCCTCTATAATCTCGATTAATCTTATGAATAGATTGAGAACGAACAAATGTTACAGATAACTCATAATCATTTGGTAAGTTTAATATTGTTTCAGCGCTGTTTGCGATTTTTTGAAATAAATCACTATATTTTTCTACTGGTTGATTTGTACGATTGATTAATGTAATTTCCATAGTCTGATCCTCTGTTAAGTATTATACACGCAAAAAATGCACTTTTGAATTTTAAACAAATGTAAATTTTATGTTGGAGATTTATAAAGTTTTGGTAAAATTATTATTGAAATTAGATTTTCAGGAGGAAATATGACTTTAGGTTCAATTAGCTGGAACATGATACTCGGTGGTTTCGGGCTATTCATGTTCGGTATTACCTTTATGGGGGATGGCTTAAAAGCCGTAGCTGGAGATAAACTTCGAGATTATATTGATAAATATACATCCAATACATTCTCTGGAATTATTATTGGTATCCTATTAACAATATTATTACAATCAAGTAGTGCAACGACCGCAATCATTATCGGACTTGTTAGAGCTGGGTTGATGTCATTAAATCAAGCTGCAGGTGTTGTATTAGGTGCTAACATTGGTACAACCGTTACATCATTTTTGATTTCTATCAGCCTAGATAAATATGCAATGTATATTGTGTTTGTTGGTGCATTATTGATTTGTTTTGGTGGAAAACAAAAGATCAAGTATCTAGGAAATGTTATTCTTGGATTTGGATTGATTTTCTATGGTATGGATGCGATGGGTACTGCTTTATCAGAACTCAAACAATTACCTGAATTTACAAACTTTGCCTTAAGCATGGCACAAAATCCATTACTAGGATTCTTAGCTGGTATCTTGATTACAGCTGCTTTACAATCTTCTGCTGCAACGATCGGTGTAATTCAAAAATTATACGATGCTGGAGCTGTATCTTTAGGTGCTTCCATTCCATTTATGTTAGGAGCCAACATTGGTACAACAATGACAGGTATCTTAGCTTCTATTGGTGGTAGCACATCTGGAAAACGTACTGCTGCGATGCATACGATTTTAAATATCATCGGTGGAATTATCGGTATGTGTTGTTTAGTACCTTATACTGCATTTATTGGAAATGTTTTTTCTGGATTAAATCCAATGATGCAGATAGCTGTTGCGAATATTATATTTAAAACTGTTACAACATTATTATTTGTTCCGTTTATTAATCAATTAGTAGCACTCGTTAGAAAAGTCATTCCTGGTAAAGAACCTGAATTAATGGAAGTAGATATTGATGAATTAGATACGAACGTTGCTTCTGTATTACCTGCTTATGCTTTGAAACAAGGACAACAAGCCATTCTAAAGATGAGTGATGTCGTTAAAGAAGATATTAAGCAAACACAAGTATTCTTAAATGAAAAAGGTACTGAAGAAGACATGGAAATCTTAAAAAGAAATGAATCCATGTGTAATAAATTTGATAAAAAGATTACAGAATATTTGATTCAATTATCTGTACAGCCAAACTTAACAGAACAAGATATTTTAGATAACAGATTATATTTAGATACAACGAAAAACTTAGAAAGAATTGGTGATTTAGCAATCAATCTAGGTGAATTCTATAGCATGGTCTATACTGATGAACATGAATTCACAAACTTCGCATTAGAAGATATGAATCGCATGTATGATCAATTTATCAATATGTTTGATTTAACAGTAGAAATCTTTGTTACAAGAAATCCAATTGCATATGGTAGATTATTAGCATTTGAAGATGAAATGGATCAATTAGAATATGATGCTAGAGAATCCCACTTCAAAAGAATGAGTAACCATACATGTACTTCTCCTATCGCAGAAAGTGTATATTGTGATATTTTAGGTACATTAGAACGTATGGGGGATCATTGTTGTAATATCGCTAAAGCTGCTGTAACAAGCGAATCCAAATCAATTGAACCAGACGCAGATTAAAAGCAAGGAACTAATCAGTCCTTGCTTTTTTCATATCTTTCAATGATTTTCTGTACAAGTGGATGTCTTACAACATCATCACTACTTAAATGAACGATTGCGATTTCATCGATTCCTTTTAAAATATGACTTGCTTCTTCTAAACCACTCTTAGTTTTACGATCTAAATCAATCTGTGTGATATCACCTGTAATGATCATCTTTGAATGAAAACCAAGACGTGTTAAGAACATTTTCATTTGTGATGTTGTTGTATTTTGTGCTTCATCTAAAATCACATAACAATCATCTAATGTTCTACCTCTCATATAAGCTAATGGTGCAATTTCAACAGTACCTTTTTCAATAAGTACTTCTGTTTTCTCATTTCCTAACATCACATGTAATGCATCATATAAAGGTGTTAAATAAGGATCTACTTTTTCTTTTAGATCACCTGGTAGAAAGCCTAAATTTTCACCTGCTTCTACGGCAGGACGTGTTAATACGATTCGTTTGATTTCACCTTTTTTCAAAGCCGTCACTGCTTGAATGACTGCGAGATATGTTTTTCCAGTACCAGCGGGTCCTATCGCAAAGACAATATCATTCTTTTCCATTGCCTTTACAAATTCTAATTGCCCTTTTGTTTTAGGAACGATGACTTTTCCAGCAAGCGTTCTACCTACAATATGTTGATTAACATCACTTTGATCAAAATCTTCATTTCTAGTAACTAATCGATACATATAAATGACATCCTGTTCATTGATGATTTTTCCTTCTTGTGCTTTCGTTAATAATTTTGCACAGACTTTTGCGACATTCATTTTTGTAAAATCATCACAATCCGAAATAATAATTTTTTCATCACGGAAAGATATATTTTTTCCACAACATTTTGATAGTACTTTTAGATTTGAATCATTCGGTCCACAAAATGTAATATATGCATGTTCACTTAATCCTGAAACTTCAATTGTTTGTGTATTTGTATTCAAAATCAATCTCCTTAATACCTAAAACATTTTAAAACAAATAACAAAAGAAAAAAAGATGAGAAATCTCTCATCTTCTTACTTACCTCTTCTTCTAGCCTTACGAGCAGCTTCACTCTTAAGCTTTCTCTTAATTCCAGGTTTTACATAGTATTCTCTTTTACGAGCTTCAGCTAATGTACCATTACGGCTAACCTGACGCTTGAAGCGGCGTAATGCATCATCTAAAGTTTCATTTTCTTTTACGATTACTCTTGCCATTGTTACTCACCGCCTTCCCATTCGTGCCTAACTATTCTACCAAAAACATTTCTTTTATGCAATCATTTTTTTAAAGATTCTACTAACACATTGTACAATTGTTGTACACTAAATGG
>CAVLCI010000069.1:0-11629 GCA_963661415.1 Bifidobacteriaceae bacterium
CTGATGGAGATGTGAATGTAACGTCTCTCTTTAAGATGTTATATGTAACTGTATATGTACCTGTATAGTTTCCAATACCTGTAATTGTTACTGTTACTTGTCCTGCATTTGTTGTATCTTCAGAATATGTTAATTCATAATCTGTTCCTTCAACCAATGTCTTAGTTGTCTTTGTATCATTGATTTCTGGTTTTTGAGCTTGAGAAGTTCCATTGTACTTAACATCATCTAATGTATTAACTTCGATACCAGTTTGATCATCAGGAGTAATGTCTTTCGCAACGATTGTAAATGTTCCATCATCATAAGAAACTGTATAGTTCCCTTGAATTTCTTTACCACTGACATTTATTGCATAGTTACCAACAGTTTCACCTGCTTCTCTAGCAATGCTGTAATTAATAAGTGATTCTTCACCTTTAATTACACCATTTTTTGTAGCATATAATGCTGGATCAACACTTCCATAAACTTTACCATTGTTGTTAGCTTTTACAACTACTGCTTTGTGAGTGATATTTAACTTTGCAGATACATATTCAACAGTATAATTTCCTTGTGTTGTTTCACCTATAGGTGTTATATCATATTCACCTACATTTTCACCTTCATCTCTATTAAAAGTATATTCAATTACATCATCTTCAAGTACTTTACCAGTTACTAAAGCTGTGAATTCAGGATCGGCATCTCCATATACCTTTGTTTTACTTTCGGCACTTACTTTCACAGTAGCAGGTGTCACTTGTAATGTATAATCAACTGTTTTCGTTTCGTAGTTTGCATTTTCAGCTTTTGCTGTTACATTTAATGTTCCTACATTTGTGATACTAGGCTTTTCTGAGGACCATGTATTACCTCCATCTGTTGAATAGCTAATTGTTGTTCCTTCAGTAATATTTGCAGTCACACCACCTTCTAATGCTTGACCATCATAAACTTTCTTAGCACTATCTCCTGTAATATCAGGTGTGATAATTAAAGCATCTGCTTTTGTGATTTTGAATGTACCAGGTGTATATGTAACTGTGTAGTTACCTTGAATTGAATCACCACTTGCTGTGATTGGGTATTCACCAACATCTTCACCTCTAGTTCTAGAAACACTATATGCTACTGTGTCAGTTCCTAATGTTCCACTTACTGTTGCTGTGAATGTTTCTGGATCACTAGTTCCATAAACCTTAGAAGCATTATTAGCTGCGACTGTTACAGATCTTCTGGTAACTGTCAGCGTACCAATTGTAGATACTTCTTTTCCTGTGGCGTCTTTTTTTGACTCACAAATTTGATAGTTAGAAGCTTTTGCTGTTGGAATGGATGTTGGAGTTGAAGTTTCACCTTCTGTGCCAAAATCGCTTACTTCAGAAGCTGCATTGTTTGTTGTTGGACCAACCACAATTGTATTATCTGCAAATGCAATTGAATATCCATTTGTTGAAGAACCAACATTTAACTGTAAACCCGTTGTTGTTAGATTTGCAATCTCCCCTTGAACCAATCCTTCTAAGTAACCACTTGCTTTCAATTCTGAGCCATCATATTCTTTTGATGCAGAATTTGTAATAACAGTTAAAGTTCTAGGATTGATAACAATTCCACCATCATAAATTGAAAACGTAACATTTGTAAAGTTATCAGAAATATTTTGGAAATCATCAACTTTCAATCCCATGATATATCCACCTTCAGGATTTAATGAATTTACATCTTTTTTAGTAACACTTGCTGTTCCATTGTAACTATAGAACTTGTTATCACCGTCTGTGATATACAATTCATTGTTAGCTGAAACTGATTTAAATCCAGAAACAGTATGATCTGAACCATCATATGTGTAGCTATTAGTATTACCTGTAACTGTAACTACTACGGAATCCGTAACTGGAGTAATTGTTAATGTTCCTGGATATGTTTGTATATCATAGTTGTTATCAGAAAATTTATCTTGTACTGTTATATATTGAATTGTATTTTCAACACCAATTATTACTCCATTTTCCTTCTTAACATTAGTAATATGTCCAATAGCTTTAACTCTTAAGCTTCCATCATCGTTCTTTTGAATTTCATCTTCAACAAAACTCGTATTATCTAAGAAAGTAACTGTTGGTCTTCTTAATTCTTTACCATTATATATCTCTGTTGCACTTTCAGATTGAAGTTTTACAACTCTCTTAGTAATAGTTAAACCACCATCATTCACAGTGATATTAAACTTGCTAGTAACATTATTTCCTTGTTCATCCCTTACTACAACAGAACTTTCTTCAATTGTATTTGGATAACTAGCAACTCTGCTAACTTCTTTTCCATCTTCTACTACACTTTCAATCTTTACATTCTTGCCAGATGCTCCAGTTGTTGTAGCTGTGACAGTATATTTTTTATCTTCAATCGTATATTCTGATTGTTCTAAAATATTTTTAGCAATTTCATAAACTTTACCATCATATTCGTGTGTATCTGATTTTGCAGAAACTGTAATATTATGCTTTTGTTCAAATTTAGCATAATAAGTTAGTGTTTCACCTTCAATCCATTTTTTACTTGGTTTAAATGTTGCATCATTACTTGTTAAGTTTTCACACTCTATATCTGAATACCATCCCACGAAGTAATAACCATTTTCTGCAGAAGCAGTTGCTCCATTTACTTTACCAGTTTCTGGATTAAAACTTTCATCATCTTTTGATTTACCATTTACAGTACCATTCCCTAAAGAAACATACTTAATTGTTACATCATTTTGTTTAGCAATCTTGATATAAACTGTAGCTCCTTTTTCAACCTTTGTTGTACCAGGAATCCACTCTTTAGTCATTGAACGATTCGTATAATAGCCAACTAATTTATATCCAGCAGGAATATTTAGATTTCTTGGTGCGATTGCAGTTGAACCACTAATATAAGTTCTAGTATCAACAGTAGTGCCATCTTTAGCTTCACCACTAGTAATTCCATTATTACCTGTCACGTAATTAATAACACTCGTATTAAAATGTAAATCCAAGTGATATCTAACATTTTGATCCGAAAAACCATAATGATAATCATCAAAATATCCAAAGTTAGTTAATCCAGAACCCCACCACTTATTTAAATCACCTGTTGCTTGACTTAAATATTGAGCAATAGAATTATTTTGATTTTTAGCGTATTTACCAGTTAAAGTCGTTGTATTAATTTCTCCAAGAGCAGATAATAATTTATTCCAATCTTGATTAGAATTAATCATACTTTGACTTTTTTCTCTTTTACCTGAAAAGAAATCAGCTGATACATAAATTTCACCAACAGGAAAATATCCGTTATTGTCTAGAGTAGTTTTATCAATTCCTAAAACTGTTAATGCTTCCTCAGAATAACCAGAGCCGTTTACATATACATAAGCCTTTACTTTGTCAGTAATTCTTGACGTTTCGATATTTTCATCGTTATTTCCAAACTTAGAAGCTAACTGTTTTTGCTGTTCTTCTGTGAAATCAGACATTAAACCATCCAAGTTAGGATATTTATCATATAAAGCATCTAATTCATCCGCATCGATACTCATGATATATTCAAACAACTGGTCTGAAGTCATATTATCAATCTGAGTTACTTGCTCTGCATTATCATCATTTCCTTCGGCATGTACATTTACTAAATTGATACATGTCAGCATCATCAATAATGATAATACTAGTTTGGTAATCTTTTTCATTTTCATAGACTACGCCCCTCCCAATTTTTAACATATCAATTTTATCTTTTAGTGGTTAGCCTTCAGTTATAATTTGATAAATATGAAAAAAGATATGAGATTTTACTCATATCTTATTCAATTCCATTTGGATTCTTTACTGTGAAGTTCCAAGAATCTTCACACATTTCATCAATGTCATACTTTGCTTGCCAACCAAATAACTTCTTTGCTTTAGAAGAATCTGCATAACATTCTGCGATATCACCAGGTCTTCTTTCTAAGATCTTATATGGTAGTTCTTTACCACAAGCTTTTTCATAGGCATGTAATACATCTAATACACTATATCCTTTACCTGTACCTAGATTTACATGTTCAACGCCTGAATGTTCTAATGCATACTTAACAGCACCAATATGACCATCTGCTAAATCACATACATGGATATAATCACGTACACCTGTTCCATCTGGTGTAGGATAATCATTACCAAATACTCTTAAATATTCTAGTTGACCATTTGCGACACGTGCAATGTATGGAACTAAATTATTTGGAATACCATTTGGAACTTCACCTAATAAACCACTCTTATGTGCTCCAATAGGATTGAAGTATCTTAGTAACATGACACTCCATTCTTCATCACTCTTACTAACATCTTCTAAGATTCTTTCATTCATGAGCTTACTTGTTCCATATGGATTTGTTGTTCCACCAACTTTAGAATCTTCTGTAATTGGACATTTTTCTGGATCACCATAAACTGTTGCACTTGATGAGAATACAATTGTTTTACATCCTGCTTTTTTCATAGCTTGATATAAATTTACAGAACCAGAAATATTATTTTCATAATATGTTAATGGTTTTTGTACAGATTCTCCTACTGCTTTATATCCCGCAAAGTGAATAACCGCATCAATTTTATTTTCTTCAAATACTTTATCTAGACCTTTTCTATCTAAAATATCCGTTTCATAAAACTTTGGTTTTTTACCAGTAATTTCTTCAATACGATCTAATACGACTTTGTTGGAATTGTATAAATTATCTAATACAACGACATCGTACCCTGCTTGCATAAGAGCCACACTTGTGTGAGAACCAATATAACCAGTTCCTCCTGTTACTAAAATTGTTGACATTTTTATCCTCCTATTAAACGTGCTATGTCATTCCACGTTACAAACACCATAAGTCCAATCAGCACTACCCAACAAGCAATCATAATACCTGTCTTTACTTTATTGCTGAATTGTTTTCCTGTAATCCATTCTAGTATCGTTATCACGACCTGTCCACCATCTAATACAGGAAGTGGTAATAAATTAAAGATTCCAACATTTAATGATAATTGTGCGATCAACAATAAATATGTAGATAAACCATAGGAAACATACGTTTCCGTTGCTTGATAAATACCAATTGGTCCACTCAATTGATTCACACCTGCGCCATGAAAAATCAATCCTTTGATTGTTGAAATCATTAACTTTGTAATAGAACTCATTTCTTCTAAACCAAACTTCCAACAATTCAATAGATTCACATCTACATATTCTGCACTTTCACCTTGAATGCCAATCAAATAACTACCAGATTCTTCATTATATTCAGGAGTAACAGAAATCGTTAATTGTTCACCATCACGTTCAATCGTATATGTTTCTACACCACTATATCCACTTGAAAAAGCTTGCATATCTAAGTATGTATCTGGTTTTACAGAAGAACCATCTTCCTTTGTTACTTCTATGATCTTATCTCCTTGTTGAAATCCAGCTTTTTCTGCAGGAGAATTTTCTACAACTTGTGCAACAACTGCTTTAGGACTTTGCGCAAATGTTCCATTATGTAAAATCACTAATGAAAAAATCATAAAAGCAAGCACAAAGTTCATAAAAACACCCGCTAACATAATAATGATCTTTTGCCATGGTTTCTTTTCTGTTAATCTTCTACCTTCAGGAACAACAACATCTGGATATGCTTCATCTCCATCCGTTTCTCCTGCCATCGCAACAAAACCACCAATTGGCAAACAACGAATCGAATATTGTGTTTCTTTGCCTTGTTTCTTAAATAGTACTGGTCCCATACCAAATGAATATTCATAACAATAAACACCAAATAATTTCGCTGCTACTAAATGTCCTGCTTCATGAATCAAAATAATTGCACTTAATAAAAGTAAGAAATAAATAATTGTCATGCGTGTACTCCTTTAACCATCTGCATTGCATATTCCCTACCCCATGTATCTGCATCTATCACATCTTGTACAGTATTCAAATCATGAAATGGTACATGTTCAACTGCACTTGTAACGATTTCTTCAATCTTTAAAAATGGTATTTCATGATTTCTAAATGCTGCATTTGCGACTTCATTTGCGGCATTCATGACTGCATTTAAATTTCCACCTTTTTTACCACACGCAAAAGCTAACGCTAATAAAGGAAAACGATTTGTATCTGGTGTATCAAAATGTAATGCACCTAATTTTGTTAGATCTAATGGTGTATCTAATTGATAGTCATAACGATCTGGATATGTTAAAGCGTATTGAATTGGCAAACGCATATCTGGTGCACCAAGTTGCGCAATCACACTATGATCAACATATTCAACTGCACTATGTACTACACTTTCTGGATGCATTAAAACAGAAATATTTTCATATGGAATATCAAACAACCAATGTGCTTCAATCACTTCAAATCCTTTATTCATTAAAGTTGCTGAATCAATCGTAATCTTAGAACCCATAGACCAATTTGGATGTGCTAATGCTTGTTCCACTGTAACATCTTTTAATTCTTCTCTTGTTTTATTACGAAAAGAACCACCAGAACAAGTAATCAATAAACGTTTCACTTGTTCTTTTTTGTTTCCTCTTAAAGATTGCCAAATAGCAGAATGTTCTGAATCAATTGGATATAATTCACAACCATTTTCTTTTAATGCACGATTAATGATTTCACCACCACAAACTAATGTTTCTTTATTCGCCAAAGCAACGTTATGATGTGATTCAATGGCCTTTAAAGTAGGTAAAAAACCCGCAAAACCAACAAGTGCATTTACTAAAACATCATAATTGTCTTGTGAGACAAGTTCTTCCATACCTGCTTCACCAAATAGAAACGTTTTATTTGGATATTCTTTTTGTAAGGCAATTGCATCTTCTTCACATTGTACTGATATCTTTTGAATCGAAGGAAATAAGTTCAAATATTCTTTTGCTTTAGAAATATTTTTTCCTACACCAAAAGAAACAAGTTCAAATAATTCAGGATGTTGTTGAATGATGTCTATTGTTTGTACACCAATGGAACCAGATGCACCTAATAATACCAATCTTTTCATCAAATTACTCCTACTAAGATCATTAACGCATTAAATACCATCAAACAAAATACCAATGAATCAATACGATCTAAAATACCACCATGACCAGGTATTAAATTTGAAAAGTCTTTAATATCAAATCTTCTTTTGATAGAAGAAAATGATAAATCACCAACTTGCGCAACAAGTGGTAATAAAACACTTCCTAAAACAATTAATATAATTGGAAATTCATCTAAAAAGAATAATCCAAAAATCAAAGAAGAAATCAGTCCTGTTACATATCCACCAATAGAACCTTCCCATGTTTTATTCGGTGATACTTCCGGAATCATTTTATGTTTTCCAAATGCTACACCAATAAAATACGCACCTGTATCACACATAAAACAAGCCAAACAAATATACAACATGACTAGGCCACCAGAAAAAGTCAATTCATATACTTGATCTACACAACGTAACGCAATCCCAATCAAAACTGTAATCACAAATGGATATACAACACCATCTGTTGCGACTTTCCCTTTCAACAATTCAACTATAAATAAAACAACTAACCATAACGCAAGTACCGCAGAAAATTGTTCTCCAGAAACAAACATCATGATCATTTCCGAAAGAAAACATAATACTGTACCAATATAATCCACTTTACCAGTTACAAGTTTACTTGCTTCATATGCAGCACCTAATGCAATTAATATTTCTAAAACTTTTAAAAGCCATCCACCAAAACATAATGGTGGAATTACAATTGCGATAATCACAATTGCCGCAATGGTTTTAATTTTCATCTTTTCATTCATTTGTCACACCTCCAAATCTTCTATCACGCTTTGTATACTCTTCTAAGCATCTCTTCAATACTTCAGGTGTAAACTCAGGCCATGATTCAGGAATAAATTCCAATTCTGCATAAGCAATCTGCCACAATAAATAATTTGAAATTCTTAATTCTCCACTTGTACGAATCAATAAATCAACAGGTGGGAAATCTTTTGTCATTAAATATTGTTCAAAACCTTCTTCATCTAAATCAAGATCTGCTTTTCCATCTAATACATCTTTTGCGTAATTTTTAGCAGCCAACAAGATTTCACGTTGTGAACCATAATTCATACAAATATTCAAATTCAAACCTGTATTATCCTTACTTTCTTCCATCGCATCATATAAAACTTTTTGAGTAGATTTTGGTAACATATCTAATTCACCAATAATATTCATTTTATATCCACGATCTAAAAATTCTTGCATATATTTCTTAAAGAAAATAGCAGGTAATTTCATAATATAACTTACTTCATCTTTACTTCTTTTCCAATTTTCTGTAGAAAAAGCATAAAGTGTTAAATATTTTACACCTAATTCACTAGCCGCAATCGCTGTTGTTCTAACATTATCTGCACCAACTAAATGTCCAGCAGTTCTAGGCTTTCCTTGTGCTTTTGCCCATCTGCCATTTCCATCCATGATGATTGCTACATGTTTACATTCTTTCAACATAGTTATCTCCATTCATCAACGTATCTATTATATCGTAGTTTCTTTCATTTATCTTCTTTCAGTTTGATGAGATTTGTTATGCAATAGAAATCATTTGTTCAAAATATTCATTTTGATATTTACTTTTGATATTTGAATGATATCATATTGATATCAAAAGGAGAATCTTATGAAAGAAATTGTATTAGAAAAGAAAAAGAATGGAATGTTAGCTTTATTGTTAATATTAGTTACACTTTGTTTATCTATTATCTTATTTAGTGTGTCTATTTATAGAGATAACATTCTATTATCGATTGCATCTGTTATTATTTTTGTGATTGATTGTTTTATGTTTGGGGGATTAAAAGTATTAAAACCACAAGAAGCATTGGTTTTAACACTCTTTGGAAAATATATTGGAACATTAAAAGGAGAAGGTTTTTACTTTGTAAATCCATTCTGTACTTCTATCAACCCTGCTGCTAAAACAAGTCTTAGTCAAAGTGGAGATGTGAAAAAGAAAATAACAGACCAAAATAGTTTAGATATCTCAATGACATCCAATAAGATTTCACTCAAAATGATGACTTTAAACAATGCAGTTCAAAAGATCAATGATTGTTTAGGAAATCCTGTAGAAATTGGAATTGCGGTCATTTGGAAAGTCAATGATACTTATAAAGCTGTATTTAATGTAGATAACTATAAAGAATATTTAAGCTTACAATGTGATAGTGCATTAAGAAATGTCGTTCGTATTTATCCATATGATGTTGCTAGTAATGTAGATACAACAGGTGATGGAATTGCGGATGATGGATCACTTCGTGGATCAAGTGAAATCGTCGCAAAACGTATCAAAGACGAAATTCAAGAGAAAGTAAAAGAAGCAGGACTTGAAATCATCGATGCACGTATTACTTATCTTGCATATGCTCCAGAAATTGCATCTGTTATGTTACAAAGACAACAAGCTTCTGCCATTATTGATGCTAGAAAGATGATCGTAGATGGTGCTGTTGGCATGGTTGAAATGGCATTAGAGAGATTAAAAGAAAATGGTGTTGTTGATTTAGATGAAGAAAGAAAAGCACAAATGGTTTCTAATTTATTAGTTGTGTTATGTGGTAATAAAGATGCACAACCTGTTGTAAATTCAGGATCCTTGTATTAATGGAAAAGAAACAAATTCCACTTAGAATATCCAAAAAACTTTATGATGATTTATCTGCATGGGCAGAAGATGATTTTAGAAGTATTAATGGACAAATTGAATATATTCTCAATGAATGTGTCAAACAAAGAAAAAAGAGTGGAAAATATGTATCCGAAAAATTAGATGAACCATTAGATGTAGATATTCAAGAATTTGGAGAAGATCAATGATCTTCTCTATTTTTTGTATATAAAAACCGATTCTATTAGAACCGGTCAATCAATTAAACAGTTAATACTTCGTCTTGTTTTTTCTTAGAAGCTGCATCAATATCTTTTGTATATTTATCTGTTAACTTCTGTACTTCGTTTTCTGCATCCTTCTGTGTATCTTCGTCCATTTCTTTATCTTTCTTGATAGCTTGGTTTGCATCTCTTCTGATATTACGGATTTGAACTTTACACTCTTCAGCAATCTTACTAACTTTCTTAGCTAATTCTTTACGTGTTTCACCTGTTAATTGTGGAACAGTTAAACGAATTACAGCACCATCATTTTGTGGAGCCATTCCTAGATCAGCTTCATTTAAACCTTTTTCAATTGCTTTTAAAGATGTTGGATCGTAAGGTTTAATTACAAGTGTTCTACCTTCTTGTACAGAAATACCAGCAATTTGATTCAATGGTGTTGGAGAACCATAGTAATCAACTTCAACACGATTTAACATACTAGCATTTGCCATACCTGTACGAATCGTTGCGAGTTCTTCTTTTAAGTGATCCATCACTTTATTCATTTTGACAGTACTACTGTCGATAATTGGATAAGCCATTATTTTTCCTCCTTATTGATACGAGTGCATACTGCTTCACCCTTCATAGCTTTTACAATATTTCCTTTTTCATTCATGTTAAATACAACAAGTTCCATGTTATTATCCATACACATAGAAGTCGCTGTAGAATCCATTACTTGTAATCCTTTGTTTAATAGATCCATATATGTTAAATGATCATAACGTTTTGCATCAGGATCTTTTCTAGGATCCGCATTATAAACACCATCAACTCCATTCTTTGCCATTAAAATAGCATCGGCTTTGATTTCTGATGCACGTAATGCAGCAGTTGTATCTGTAGAGAAGTATGGAGAACCTGTTCCTCCACCAAAGATAACAACTCTACCCTTTTCTAAATGACGTAATGCACGACGTTGAATAAATGGTTCAGCAACCTTATTCATTTCAATAGATGTTTGAACACGTGTATCAACTCCAACACCTTCTAAAGAAGCCTGAATCGCTAAAGCATTTACAATCGTACACAACATACCCATATAATCACCTTGTACACGATCAATTCCAATATCTGTAACTGTTTTTCCTCGAATAAAATTACCACCACCTACTACAATAGCAATTTCAATTCCTAAAGATTGTGCTTCTTTAATTTCTTCCGCAAGTCCGTGTAAAACATTCGCATCGAAGTTTTTTTCATTTCCACTCAAAGCTTCTCCGCTTAGTTTCAACAAAACACGTTTATACATGATTGAAAACCCTCCAAATTTCTGAAACTATTATAACAAACAGAACCATGTTTTCCTACTAAAATTGTGAATCTGTTTTCTTTATAAGAAGTGCTATACTATTACAATTAGGAGGATTATATGATCATCAGTTTAATTAGAGGAATCATTGTTGGTGCAATTGCAGGAACATTAGCAACGATCATGACTGGAAACGATTCAAATAACATGACTAAAAATATTGTGATTGGTCTAGTTGGTGGAATCGTCGGTTCAATTGTTGCGGGATTGATTGGAATCAGTAGTACAAATATGATTGGTCAATTAGTGATTTCAACACTTGGATCCATCATTGTATTATGGGCAGCAAAAAAGATTTCTGCATAAAAAAAGACACATCTCTGTGCCTTTTTTAT
>CAVLCI010000070.1:0-11421 GCA_963661415.1 Bifidobacteriaceae bacterium
TATAGCAAGTCTATTCGTATACCTAAAATCTACGGTTATCGTGATATATATATATATATATATATATGTCAATAAGGAATTGGCTTATTTATCACGAAATACGAATGTTTTAATGAAAGTTTAAGTACTTATTTTCATGTTAATAGTGCAAGTATTTCATAATGAAAATAGGTTGTTACGATTCATTATTTCGTAACAACCTACTTCTCATGATATTCTTCCTTTATCCATTTCAAATACAACATCTGCAACATTCATTGTAGATACTCTATGAGAAACTAATACAACTGTTTTTGTTTGAGATGATTCTTTTAATGATTTTAGGATAATTCCTTCATTTAATGAATCTAAGTTACTTGTAGGTTCATCTAATAAGATTAAATCCGAATCATGTAAAAACGCTCTAGCGATACCAATTCTTTGTTTTTCACCACCAGATAACGTATCTCCAAGTTCTCCTACTTCCGTATCATATCCATTTGGTAATGACATGATAAAGTCATGGATAGATGCTTTCTTCGCTGCTTCAATGATTTCTTCACGTGTTGCGTTAGGTTTAGCTAAACCAATGTTATTCGCAATGGAATCATGGAACAATTGTGTTTCTTGTGTAACATAACTTTCTATGTCACGTAATTGTTTTGTTGGAATTTCTTTTACATTTGTATCATTCACAAGAACTGAGCCTTTTTGTACATCCCAAAAACGCATCAATAGTTTTAATATCGTTGATTTACCTGATCCACTTACTCCATGAATTCCTGTAATTTTACCAGGTTCAAATTTCAAAGATAGATTTTCTAATATTGTTTCATCTTCATACGCAAAATGAACATCTTGTAGAGAAGCACCAGTGAATGCTTGTTGGTTTGAATCACCATCAACTTCTTCAACCATCGGTGTTTCTTCTAATAAAGAAAGTACTCTTTCTCCACTGGCTAATGTTTGATTGAGATTATTGGATAAGCTTGATAACGCTACGACAGGTCCAAAAGATCCCATCATCGCTACTGTACAAGTTAATACACCATCAAATCCAATCTGTCCTTTCTCATACAAACTGACAGTCATAAATAACATTCCAAATGCCGCAATCAAAATCATAAAGTTTGTAATAGAACGTTGTGTACCTTCCATATCACTCAAAGACTTTTGTAATTTAGATAAATGTTTAGAACGTTCATTCATTTGTTGAATGCGAACATTACCTTGTCCATATTGAATCGTTTCATCTAAACCTCTTAAAGAATCCAAAACAAAACTATTCAATTCTCCAAAGTTTTCTCTGAATTCCATTCCTTTTTGACTACCACGTTTTCCATTCCACATTGGAATACATACACCAACGATCACATACGCTACTAACGCAAACGCTCCACACATCCAATGATATTGTCCAATAAACAAAACCATGATCAATGATGTTAAAAACGCAATCGCAATTGGTGAAATCGTATGTGCATAGAATACTTCTAATAATTCAATATCTGTTGTGATAATAGAAATCAGATTTCCTTTATCCTGACCTTCCAATTTGGCAGGACATAGTTTTCTTAAGGAAGCAAACACTTTATGACGAATGATTGCTAGAAGTTTAAAAGCTATGAAGTGATTACAATATTGTTCAATATAATGTAAAACACCTCTTAAAACCGCAATACAAATCATCATTGTGATGATTGTTTTTACAGGCATATTAGAACTCCAACCATTCTGTATAACAATCGGTGTTCCTTGTAATCCATATAGAATCACTTGACTCGCTAATATCGTCAAAAAGATTGCACACAAATAGCCAATTGTTCCTAGAATAATAGCTAATAACATAATATGTAATAATGGTTTTACCAAACCAACGAGGCTTAACATAATCTGAAGTGCACTTCTTCTTTGTTTTGTATTATGCATTTTCTAAACCTCCCTTTCCATATTGTTCTAACTTCATTTGACTTTCAAATAAACTTCGATAAGAACCATTCATATCCATCAATTCTTGATGTGTTCCTTTTTCTTTAATTTGTCCATCTTTCATGAAATAGATTTGATCAGAAGATACAACATTTGCGAGTCGATGTGATATCAATAAAACTGTCTTTTCTTTTGCGAGTTCATGAATCACATCCATAATGATTTCTTCACTTTCTATATCAATATTAGATGTCGCTTCATCAAAGATATAGATTTCACTTTCACCCTTCAACAACGCTCTAGCGATCACCAATCTTTGACACTGACCACCAGATAAATTACTAGCTCGTTCTAATAATTGTGTTTGTAAACCATCTTGCGTTTTTAAGAAGCCTAAAAGATTAACTTTTTCTAAGACAGCTTCCATTTCTTCCTTCGAAGCATCTACTTTCGCCATTCTTAAATTTTCTTCTACGGTTCCTTTAAATAAGTAACTATTATGACGTACAAGAACGACATGGTTCATTAAATCTGCTTCATTTACATCACTCAATTCAATCCCTTCAATTTTAACACTACCGGTATATCCTTTATTTTTCCCAGAAAGAATTGCCGCAATCGTACTTTTTCCACAACCTGATTCACCAACCAAAGAAACAAAGCTTCCAGAAGGTAGATCCAAATGAATTCCTTTTAAGATTTCACGATTTTCTTCATAAGAGAAATGAATATCATCCATCACAATATGCAATGCACCATTTGGTAAACAATCTTTTCCATTCGTACTTTCTGAAAGATCCAATATCTTAAAGATCTTATCACTTGCAGCCATACCATTCATCGCAATATGGAAATAAGATCCTAATAATCTCAAAGGCAAGAAAAATTCACTTGCCAATAAAACAATACAAATAACCCCTGAAATACTAATATTTCCTTTTAAGTATTCTGATAAAGCCACAGCCATTCCAACTGCTGCACCACCATACGCAACAATATCCATCACACTTGTAGAATTCAATTGCATCGTTAATACTTTCATTGTGATCTTTCTAAAACGTTGCGATTCTTCATCCATTTCATCTGCTTTCTTTTGATCTGCTTGATAAATCTTCAAAGTTGTTAGACCTTGTAGATTCTCCAAAAAAGAATCACCTAATCCTGTATAAATACTCCAATATTTATTCAAAAGTTTCTTCGCAATCTTTTGTACAACTACAATTGAAATCGGAATCAAAGGTACACAAATCAACAACACAACACTTGCCTTAAAGCTAATTTTACTTAATATCACAAACAATGTAATTGGTGCTAATAAACTATAAAACAATTGTGGTAAATACTTTCCAAAATACGTTTCTAATTGTTCAACACCTTCTGTAGAAACTTGTACTACTTCTGAAGAAGGAACTTGTTCATTATAAGATGCTCCAAGTCTTAACATCTTTTCATAGATCTTTTCTCTTAAGATTCTTTTCACATCTACACTGGAAAGATATGTACAACGAACAATCATCTTCTCACATACAAATCGAACAACAATGACACAAACAAATACCAACACTGTTTTTTGTATCATCACACCAGTTACGGTTTGATACACAACATTCTCTAATAAATCAGCCAAATAAAACACCATAACAACTTGTGCTAATAAACTGATCCATTGCCAAAGAATTGTAAATCCAATATATTTCTTTGCATCATCTAACAATTTAATCAATCTAGTTTTAATCATTATTTCCCCTGCCTTTTTGCCTCTTTCTTACTACAAATCAAATGCCATATCGCAAGTATTGGATGATAAAATAACATCCTTGGTCCAGAATAGCGCATAACCTTTCGAATCTTTTCTCGCATTTCTGGTTTATAACAATGTACCTTACAATTCGCACAAAACGTCTTATGTTCCATAAATGGACAATGTTGACTTCTACTTTGTGCATATTCTAGTAATTCCTGACATTCATCGCATAAATGTCCATCACGATATTCACTATGATTCTTTCTACAATATAAACGAATCATTTCTTCTACGACATGTTGTTCTTTTAATCTCTTTTTTTCTACTTTATCCATATTTCCCTCATCCACCAAACAAATATAACATTTATCATTTCTTTTTATAACTAACTTACATACAAAAAAAGCACACACTTTTCAGTGCATGCTAGATATGGCGCCTTAAACAGGACTCGAACCTGTGACACCCTGGTTAACAGCCAGGTGCTCTACCGACTGAGCTATTAAGGCACGTCCAATATATTATCACACTTTCATACTCTTGCCAATACTTTTTCACAAAAAAAGACTACAACATTTTGTCATAGTCTTATTTCGCGCCTTAAACAGGACTCGAACCTGTGACACCCTGGTTAACAGCCAGGTGCTCTACCGACTGAGCTATTAAGGCAGTGAAAGTATTCTAGCGCTTTTCTCTAGAATACGCAAGTATTTTTTTGAAATAGGCACAGAATATCTTCAAAGTTCACTCATTTTCAGCTTAAAGTACCTTCAAAGTCTACTTTCAAAGTCTACTTCACTAACCAAATACCATCTCTTTTTGAGCCATTTCTCTCAAGAATTCCATATTCTTGTAATTTCGAACAAATCTTTTTTACGCCACTAAAACTCAATCCCGTCTGTTCAGCTACTGTTTGTAAAGATAAACTACCATCTTCTCTTAAAGCTTCATAGACTTTCTTTTGGTTATCAGTTAGTCCTTGTTTTTTTAGAATAATTGCTTTTCTTATTTCTACTTCCGGTCTATCAAACGCCAATGGTATCGTCACCTTTACCATGCCATCGTCAAAGGAAAAAACATCTTTTCCATATTTTTCTACGATTGTAGGTATTCCATGTCCACTTTGTTCTGCAAACTTTGCAGCCATAAATATCGTCAACAAGCTTTTATTCACTGGCACACTTGTTCCTTGAAAAAAGCCTTCTTTAGATAGAGTAAAAGGCAAACCACCATAAGAAACAATTTCCATTCGATCATCAAATAAATAGATTGAAGGCGCAATTGCATTATTCCAATCATTATGCAAGCAAGCATTGATCCATGCTTCTCTAAAACTAGGAAAATCAAATAATGATTGTTCTTCTCTTTTAGCACCATTCAAATCAACATTTGTAATATTTATCATTTCGAAATATTTCATCACTTCAGAAATAGAGACAAGTAAACACTTTCCTCCATACTCTGTTCTTTTAGACATCACACTTTTATCGTTTCCTTCAAATATTACCACTTTCAAAGAAATAGCATTCTCATCTGATAATAAATAAGCATTCACATTAAAATCACCTTCTTTATTAAGTAATCCATAATTTGAATAAAATGCTTTTGTTGCCTTTGGATGAATTCCACTTCCAGATAGAATCGCAAAAAAAGAATTAAAAGTAAGTTGTTGTTTAGGAGAAGTCTTTTGACGAAGAATGTCCGAATCAGATGACACTAGCATTTTCCTCAGAATATCATTCGACGCTTGTTCATCTGCAGATACATTACGCAAATAATATCGGCCATCAAACGAATAAGGAATATCTGAACCACTTGCAGTCACTTTAATATACGTTCGATTAGTCTCATCTTTCTGTTCTTGAATATCCGCATAAATTCTTGGTTCAATTTTGTCACGTATTCGATTACGAATATCCATAAGAGTGTTTTTCCCTATTGTTAATCCACAAACATTCCCATCATCATCCACACCAAAATATACAGTAGCTTTTCCGTGTTTATTTAACATAGAAGTAATCGACTTCAATCCTTTGTCCAATTGTCCTAATCCCTCTTTAAATTCCTGATATTCATTTTCATTTCCAAGATTCATATTTCCACACTTCCTCGAATTTATGTATAGTATACCGTAAAGCACCTTCAAAGTCTACTTTCAAAGTCTACTCAAAGTCCACTTTCAAAGTCTACTTGTTAGACAAATCGCCATCATTATTTATATTTTCTTAATATTTTCTGTATTGACTTCAAATAGTACAGATAGTACAGTTTATACAGATAGTACAGAAAGGAGTCGCTATGTTCCTCATCAATACGCAAAGTAAAGAGCCTATCTTCGAACAAATACAAACACAGATTCTTCGTTTTATACAAGCTGGCGTTTTAGCACCAGGTGATCGTTTACCAAGTGTACGTCAACTCGCCCAAGAAAACGGCATTAATCCGAATACCGTTTCTAAAGCATATATCGAATTAGAAAAAAATGGCTACGTTCATAACATTCCAAAAAAAGGTGTTTATGTATCCGAAGTCAACGTACAAGATCAACAACAAAATCAAATCTTGCATTTGTTAAAACCACTCAAAGATAGCGGCATCACAAAACAAGAATTTATAGACGCAATAGAAATACTCTATCAGGAGGAAACATGTTAAAAATCGATCAACTCCAAAAATCATTTGGAAACAAACAGATATTAAATAACTTATGTTTAGAAATCAAAGAAGGAACCATCTTTGGTCTTGTTGGAATTAATGGCGCAGGCAAATCAACATTACTAAGATGTATTGCTGGGGTGTATGAACCAGAACAAGGTAGCATCCTCTTCGATGGTTTTGATACGTATGAAGATGAACGCATTCGTAATACAATCGCATTCGTATCCGATGAAGCATACTTCCCAGTTGGTTCTACTATCAAATCTGTCAAACTTTTATATGAAACGATGTATGACAACTTCTCTAATGAAGACTATCAAACATATTTAGATTTATTTCAATTAGATGAAAACACTTCAATTGTAAATCTATCTAAAGGAAATAAAAGAAGAGTTTCTTTATTGTTTGCCTTATGTACAAAACCAAAACTATTACTTTTAGATGAAGCATATGATGGTTTAGAACCATTAGCGCGTTATAAGTTTAAAAATGTTCTTACACAATTGATTGAAGACGAACAAATTACAGTCATCATTTCATCTCATAATCTCAAAGAATTAGAAGATATTTGTGATTCTTTCGGCATCTTAGAAGATGGAAAAATGATGGAATATGGTGATTTATCCGAATCCAAAGAAAACATCAATAAATATCAAATCGTATTCAATCAAGATTTAGATGAGCATGCATTTGAGGCATTTGATATTCTGCACATAAATCATGAAGGTAGAGTTTATAAGATTGTCGCAAGAGGAAACCAAGACACTGTTTTAGCTCAAATACAAGCTATGCATCCCCTACTTGTTGATGTCTTACAAGTTAACTTTGAAGAATTGTTTATTTATGAATTAGAAGCAAAGGAGAAATCTCATGATCAACAGTAAATACTTAAAATATCTATTTCTAAACAAAAAGATCGCATGGATATTCTTCTTTGTGATGTATATGGCAATTTCATTGTCTTCATTCATCACTTATTCATCTGGTACATACACCTTCACACTAGAATGTAGTTTTGTATTATCTATCATCATGACTTTCATTCTTCCAATCTTCTTATTTTCTTTTGTACACCGCAAAAGAAGTTGTGATTTATATTTTTCTTTACCAGTAAAAAGAAAAGAATTGTTATGTACGACCATTGTATTTTCATTCCTGATCATCTTTGGTTACTTCTTGATTACAACAGTCATTTCTACAATCCTGTGTTTTACTAGAATCCCTATACTACTTGGAAACTATCTCTTATTCATAGGATTTGTAGCCTTTTCTATTCTTGTATTATTACTCATCAATTCCGCAATCTATTTATTCGCAAATAACATCTTAGATAGCATTATCCTATTACTTGCATATTTATTCATTCCATTTGCGATAGTTATTTTGTTAGAAACGATTTGTAGTATTCTTTTGGTTCACTTTGCGATAAATGAAATTAATCTATGGACATACTTATTTCCTGCTTCAATGGTATTCACAAATGGATTTTATATACTCTCAACAGTTACACAATCAACTGATTACATCATGAGTTATATGGAACCAGTCTCTTTTATACAAATGATCTTATTGGTTATTTATGCAGGAGTTTCTATCTTTTTATTAAAGAAACACTTCATTGAGCGCAAAACAGAACGTGCAGAACAAATATCTGATACATTCTTATCTTATCCGTTTATTATCAATTTCTATCTATTGATATCCTTGATATTTTTAGGATTTGAGATTGCACATGAAGGATTGAGTGATCTATATATCCTTGCGTATCTATTCTTATATTTCATTTATATCATTGCGTTATTCATCTATAAAAGAAAGATACGTTTCTATTGGAAAAATACATTGTATTATCTCATCGTGATGAGTATTGCCTTGATCACAGGAAAAGTCATTTATACAAATCAAGGATTTGGACTTCCATATTCCTATCCACTTGCTTCTGGAGATACGGTCAACTACGCCATGTCAGAATATAATCTAAAACCATCTTTAGAAGAAATTAACGATTATGATGACAAGACTTCAGTGACTGTGAATATCGCTTTCTCTATACCAACTAGTGAACTTGCATCTTCACAATATCAAAAGACAATTTCCATTTTTGAAAACGCTAGAAAGAACGCAATCAATGAATGGTTCCAAAAGGTCGATCCAGATACTTACAATAGTTCTGTTACTTCCTTAAACATTACCAACCAAAAAAATGGATATACGATAAAGAATACACCAACATACTATTCTTCAAAATTCTTAACACTTGAAGAATTAAAAGAATTAGATACTTATAGTACCGTTACAATCAATGTCTATAACTACGATAAAGGCATTGATCAAGATTATTCACTTACTGATTATCTAAAGGAGGTTCAAAACAATGATTTTGAATAAACAAAACTTAACTGTTAATGAAAACGGAAAAGAAGAACATTTCACATCAAAAGAATTTGATATCTTAACATTTCTCATGAATCATCCAGATCAAATACATACTGCTGAAGAAATCTATGAAAATGTTTGGAAACAAGAACCATTCAATTGTAGATCTATTATCTGTGTACATATCTGTCATATCAGAGAAAAACTAGAAAAGATTAATTATCCAACTAGTGCTTTAGATTCTTTTTGGAAACGTGGATATCGCTTTAATACTTCAATTTAAAAATTGTTATTTTTTGATACAATATTAATAGAAATAAGTAGTATTGAACTACAGATTGGAGAATCATTATGGGTTTAATTTTAGCTACACTCAACGCTGCAAGTGGTACATTACGCGATCAATGGAAAGAGTACTTTTATTGTGATGCAATTAGTGCAGATACGATTTGTGTAAAAGCACATAAAAAGACACAAGGATTTGGAAATCACGGAAATGACAATATCATTTCAGATGGTTCTATTATCGCTGTTGCGGATGGACAATGCATGGTCATTGTTGAACAAGGACAAGTCGTTGATATTTGTGCAGAACCTGGCGAATATAAATACGACTCTAAAACAGAACCTTCTATTTTCACAGGAAAAAACTTATCTTCTTCTATCAAAGATGTATTCGCACAAATTGGTAAGAGAATTACATTTGGTGGAGGTCCTGGCGCAGATCAACGTGTTTATTATTTCAACACAAAAGAAATTACAGGCTTGAAATACGGTACAGCTTCTCCTGTTCCATTTAGAGTTGTAGATGCACGCGCAGGAATTGACTTAGACATTTCTTTAAAAGCTTTTGGAGAATATTCCATTCGTGTAACGGATCCTATTTTATTCTATACAAATGTATGTGCCAATGTTGCGGATAGTTATAAAGTATCTGATATTGAAAATCAAATGCGTTCTGAATTATTAACTGCACTTCAACCTGCATTCGCTAAAATTGGCGCAAGTGGTGTACGTTACTCTGAAATTCCAGCACATACAACAGAGCTTTCCGATGCGTTAAATGAAGAATTATCCAAAAAGTGGAAAGATCAAAGAGGCATTGAAATCGTATCGTTTGGTGTATCTTCTCTCAAAGCTAGTGAAGAAGATGAAGCAACTATCAAACAAATGCAGAAAGATGCAGCCTATACAAACCAACAACTCGCTGGTGCAGCTCTAGTTGGTGCACAAGCACAAGCAATGCGTGATGCCGCAAACAACGCTAATGGTGCCGCAATGGGATTTGTTGGATTGAATGCTGCACAAAGTGCTGGAGGAGTCAATGTTAATTCCCTCTTAAATTCTCAACCACAAACAGGTTGGATCTGTCCAACATGTGGTACAAGTAACTCTGGTAGATTCTGTACAAATTGTGGAGCCGCAAATCCTACAAACGCAAAATGGATTTGTCCAAAATGTAATACAGAAAATACTGGCAATTTCTGTAATAACTGTGGGGAAAAGAAACCTGCATAATTGAAAGGTCCCCAAAGTGGACCTTTCTTTTCATATGAAAAAACAAATTGATCAAGAAAGATATAAAAGACAAATCCAATCTAATAATCTAATTGGTATTTTGTTAGGTCTTTCCTCTATCGCTTTATTCATCATTCTTTATATTCTAATGAATGTAGTCAACCAATGAAAGGAATCCTATGGCTGAACAATTAACAAACTATCAATGTCCTAATTGTAATGGACCATTACAATTTGATCCAAAAACACAAAAATTAAAGTGTGAACAATGTGGTTCTTCTTTCACAACCGATGAAATCGATCAATACTTCTATGAGTCCAATCAAGAAGCCATTGGTGTAGATGATGCTTCTAAACAAAAAGAAGCTGCTGAAACACTTCAATGGAGTGAAGAAGAAGTTAAAACCATGCGTGCATATACATGTCCTAGTTGTGGTGCACAATTGATTGCTGATGAAAATACTGCTGCAACAAGTTGTCCATATTGTGGTAATCCAACGGTTGTTCCAAAACAATTTGATGGATCATTAAAACCAGATTACATCATTCCATTTAAACTAGTTAAGGAAGACGCAATCAATAAACTCAAAGAATTCTACAAAGACAAACCATTTTTACCAAATACTTTTACAGAAGAAAATCATATTGAAGAAATCAAAGGTGTGTATGTTCCATTTTGGCTCTATGACGGTAATGTTTCTGCACATTTAAGAGCACACGCCACAACTGTTTCTTCCTATAGCACAAAAGATGAAATCATCACAACAACACATCATTTCCGTGTTGAAAGAGATGGCTTCGTTTCTTTTGATAAAGTACCTGCAGATGCTTCTAGTAAGATGCCTGATGATTTTATGGATTCAATAGAACCATTTGATTATCAAGATCTTGTGCCATTTCAACTCTCCTATTTACCAGGTTATTTAGCTGATAAATATGATGTTAGTAGTGAAGAAGATGAAGCACGTGTCAATCAAAGAGTTTCCAACACAGCCATTCAATTATTAGAAGATACCATTACACAATACGCTACTTGTAATCGAGAAAAAGAAAAAACTGAAATTCATCCAGGAACGGTGCATTATGCATTCTTACCTGTATGGTTATTGTCCACACAATACAATGGTAAAAATTATCTTTTTGCGATGAATGGACAAACTGGAAAGATGATTGGTGATGATTTACCAATTGACTACAAAAAGATGATTGGTTTATTC
>CAVLCI010000071.1:0-11408 GCA_963661415.1 Bifidobacteriaceae bacterium
AAATGGTACATAGTTCTTTTGCGGTATATGTTTTATGAATATCTAAATGAAATAATGTAATCATTCTTTCATCTAATGTTTTGTTATATTCATTTTTCATTGTAAAACCAGGTATGATCGTTAATGAATCGATACATTGTTCTTTGTATGATTTACAAGGCTTACAAATATCGTCAGCATCAATTGTTAATTGCAGAGTTATATTTTTATTAGAGATAATTTCATTAGCTACTTTATAGAAATCGTGTCCCATCTTTTTATCAGGTACAAATACTTCTATTCCTTTTCCATATAATTTAATAACATCCATGAAATGATGGGGTTTAATTATGATTTTTTTCATTTGTTTTCCTTTCATTGATTTGTTTTCTATATTGTATTGGCGTAATTCCGTATCTTTCTTTAAACAATTTAATGAAATATGCACTTGAATCAAAACCACAAGAATATGAAATGTATTGTACAGATGCTTTTGATGTTTTTAATAGTTTTGTAGACATATCTAAACGAAATGCATTGAGATATGCGACAGGTGAAGTATTTAAATAATGTTTGAATATATCGCAACATGTATGTGTATTGATATTTGCAGATCTTGCGATATCTGTTAGTGTAATCTTTTCTGAGAAATGTTCATAAATAAACGTAATCATTTTCTTCTCTAATTCACCCATTGGTGTAATTTGTTTGAAAGCAGGATTTCGATTTGCGAATTCTTCAATGATTACATTCATAATAAATATTAAATACGCAATCGCAGTTAAATAATAAGAATGTTTATGTTCGGAATATAAATGTATGATTCTTTTTAACCATTTTCCACATTCTTCAGATTGTGGTGTATTTCTAGGAAAGTATAAATATTCAATTGGGTTGATTCCTTGAATTGGCTTTAAAAATGTATCATAGATCGTTTGATTTCCAGTTAAGATGGATGGTTGAAAAACAACCATATAAGCTTCAATAGAATCTGTTTTAGCTAAATCATAATGTAAAACTTTACTGTTAATAAACAAAAAATCACCAGGTTGTAATATGAGTTGGTCATCGTTGATTCTATATTCATATTGACCTTTTAAAAGATAGACAAGTTCATAGTCGTCATGCCAATGTGGTAGTGTCCCTATACTATCTTTTTCTTTTTTGAAATATTTGACACGTAAAGGAATATTTGGGTCGTCATAGTGTGGTACTGCTAGTTCAGTTTCTGAGAAATTCATGATATTTATACAACTCCTTCATAAATATTATATATGAGATGTCAAAAATGCACTATTCTTATATCAACAAATAAATAGAGGTATAACAAATGAAAAAAATTACATTATTTTGCTCAGCAGGAATGAGCACAAGTATGCTTGTAGAAAAAATGAAACAAGAAGCTGCGAAACAGGGAAAAGAATATGACATTCATGCATTTTCTTTAACAGAATTAGGGGAAAAAGGTGATGATTCTGATGTTATTTTATTAGGACCACAAGTTCGTTTCGCTTTACCTAAGGCAAAAGGAAAATATCCTGATATTCCAGTGGATATCATTGATATGAAAACGTATGGAATGATGGATGGAAAAGGTGTTTTAGAACAAGCTGAAAAGCTAATGAAATAATTGATGATTCGAAAGATGACTTTCTTGGATAAATGCGGTCATGCCATAAACCGCATTTTTATATACAAAAATGTAAACGCTTTGATACAATAGATTACAGAAAAAGGAGATTATTAAATGGCACATTTTCCAGAAGGATTTTTATGGGGTGGAGCAGTAGCTGCGAACCAATATGAAGGTGGTTGGAACCTAGGCGGTAGAGGGCCAGCTATGACAGACGTCACAACAGGTGGCACAGTCAATGAATCAAGAAAGATTACTTATATTGATAAAGATGGTAATCATTGCACAACAGAAAGAGAAGGTAAATTACCTGAAGGTGCAAAGTATGCGGTATTAGATGAATATCATTATCCAAATCATGAAGCAGTAGATGGATATCATCACTATAAAGAAGATATTGCGTTATTTGCGGAAATGGGATTCAAACAATTTAGAATGTCTATTTCTTGGTCTAGATTGTATCCTACAGGATTGGAAAAAGAACCAAACAAAGAAGGTGTTGAATTCTATCGTGATATGTTCAAGGAAATGCAGAAGTATGGAATTGAACCACTCGTTACAATTTGGCATTTTGATACACCACTTTATTTAGAAGAAAATTGTGGTGGTTGGTTAAATAGAGAAACAATTGATCACTTTGTACGTTTCGCTACAACATGTTTTACAGAATACAAAGGATTGGTACACAATTGGTTAACATTTAATGAAATCAATAACACTATTATGTTCTTAGACTTTGCTGGAGGAGAGCATAGTGATGAAGAATACCAAGAAGCTTATCAACATTTACACTATAAATTTGTAGCTTCTGCAAAAGCAGTTCAAATTGGTCACGCAATTGATCCAACAAACATGATTGGATGTATGATTTGTGGCATTACAAACTATCCAGCTACTTGTGATCCTAAGGATATCTTAGCTTGCCAACATCAATGGGAAAAGAATATTTATTACTGTGGTGATGTTCAATGTTTAGGTGCATATGGATCTTATGTAACAAGACTTTGGAAAGATCATAATGTTCAATTAGACATTACAGAAGAGGATTTAGAAGACTTCGCAAGAGGTACAGTTGATATGTATACATTCTCTTACTACATGTCTTCTCTAGTAACAACACATAAGGTTACAGATAAAGTATCTGGTAACTTCTCAAGTGGTGCTAAGAATGAATATCTAGAATATTCTGATTGGGGATGGGCAGTTGATCCAGATGGATTACAATACTATCTAGAAATGATCTATCAAAGATATAATCTTCCAATGATGGTCGTTGAAAATGGATTAGGTGCTTACGATACAGTTGAAGCAGATGGTTCTATCCATGATCCATTTAGAATTGATTATTACAGAAAGCACATTAACGCAATGGATAAGGCAATCGCAAATGGTGCTGATGTCATTGGTTATACAACTTGGGGATGCATTGATGTAGTATCTGCTGGTACAGGTGAAATGAGAAAGAGATATGGATTCATCTATGTAGATATGGATGATGAAGGAAAGGGAACAATGAATCGTTCTCGTAAAGATTCTTTCTTCTGGTATAAGAAAGTCATTGCATCTAACGGAGATGATTTAACAGACTAACATAAAGACCTCAGAGATGAGGTTTTTATTATGGGGAATTTGGTATAAAATATTCCATTGATTGGAGGTCATATGAAAGTAATTCCTTATCAAGAACAGTATCGCGAAAAATGTCATGATATCTGTATTCATACAGGTAGTCCAGATAACTTAGTTAACAAACAACACCATGATTTTTCTTTATTGATGTATTGTGATCCATATTTAGATCATGGAAAATGTTATCTTCTACAAGATGATCAAAATGAAATACAAGGGTATATATTATGTTGTGAAGATGGAAATGCCTTTCTAGAATATATGCCTTCCTATTTTCAAAGAATACAAGAAGTTGCACCATCTTTTGTATATCGATGTGATATTTCTGAATATCAAAAATATATTGAAGAATATCCTGCACACTTACATATTGATATCTTAGAAACTTGTTGTGGAAAAGGAAGTGGAACATTATTAATGACAACACTATTAGAAGATTTAAGAAACAATCAATGTAAAGGTATTATGGTTGGTGTTGCGAAAGATAATACACGTGCATGTTCTTTCTATCAAAAGATGGGATTTAAAATTTTAGAAGAGTCAGATGGTGGCTATGTAATGGGGCAAAAGCTATGAGATATCCAATTAAAGAAGTGTTTAATATTGCGGACTTAAATATTCCTTTACCAGCAACGATCGTACAAGAACAAGTTATTGAAGGCGTTTATGTTTTTTCACTTGGTGAAGGAACAAGCATGTCTCCAGAAGGATTCCAGTTTTATAAGATGTTATTTGTAAAACAAGGGAAAATTAGAATTACGATCAAAGATGATAGTTTAAATTTAGTGACATTAGAATTAGAGAAAAATGATGGTATCGTAACACCGAAAAATAAAGTTATCATGGTTGATGCGATAGAAGATAGCGTTTATTTAGAAGTACATTTAGGTCAAACGGTGAATCACACAATCAAAGAACCGGGTGAAGTTTTTTCTATCTCTGATGTAGTGGACTTTAAAGAAAGAGAGTACACAACTACAACGATCATCAAAAGTGGATTTGTTGAAGTACGTATCATTTGTATGGATGAATGTGAAAATGAGAAGATTGAAGAACATTCTACAATGATTTTTTGTTATGAAGGAGAAGGAGAAATTGAAGCAGATGGTGAATTATTCAAACTTACTCCAAATACTTCGATGCGTTTTCTAGCAGGTACACATATTCATTTAAAAACAAACACAAAATTAAAATTAGGTGTTACAAATTTCTTTATTTAACAGAAGTCTAAACAGATTTCTGTTTTTTCGTTTATACTTATTTCATGAAAAAAATTATATTTTTAGATATTGATGGAACATTGTATTCCACAAAGATTGGAAAAATTCCAAATACAGCTGAACTAGCAATACAACGCGCACGAAAAAATGGGCATAAAGTTTTTTTATGTACAGGACGTGCTTTATCTGAAATTCAAAAATATTTAAATTATGATATTGATGGATTTATTTTGGGTGCGGGTGGAATGGTATACGCAGATGGTAAAAGAATCTATGACCATCCAATTCCAAAAGAAGATGTTACAAGAATCAAAAAGACGATCCTAAAGAATGATTTAGGATATTGTTTAGAAGGTGCTGCAGGTTCTTATTGTTCTAAAGTTGGTTATGAATATCTATTGAAGTATTTTTCTGGTGGAGAAACTGATAGAGATAAACAAGTTGCATTATGTATGGAAAATGGAACATATCCAGAAACCTTTGGTTCAGAAGATAATGACCATATTTATAAGATTTGTGCGTTTGGTCCAACTTGGAATCCATTATTCCCAAAACTCGAAAAAAATTTAGAGAAACCATTCATTCTCACAAAATCTGTAGAACATCCAGAAGAACATCTTTGTATTGGAGAAGTTACAAATAGTTCTGTCACAAAAGGTACCGCAATTGAAAAAATCTTGGATTATTACAATCTTCAAGCTTTTAACGCAATTGGGATTGGAGATAGCGCAAATGATATTCCAATGTTCCGTGTATGTGGAACAAGTGTTGCGATGGGAAATGCTGCAGAAGAAGCAAAAAAAGAAGCTGATTATATCACAACAGATATTTTGGATAATGGTATTTGGAATGCTTTTGTGCATTTTGGATTGATTGAGGACGAACAATGAAATTAGGTATTGTAGGCAATGGTGGCATTGTTAAGGTTGCATTAGAATCTTTAAAAGAAACAGATATTGATGTTATGTCTTTATGGTGTAGAAATGAAAATAAAGGAAAACCACTTATAGAACAATATCACATTCCTTCTTTGTATACAGATTATGAACAATTTCTACAAGATGATTCTTTTGATACGATCTATGTTGGTTTAATTAATTCTTTACATTATGAGTACGCAAAGAAAGCATTACTATCTCATAAGAACGTAATTGTAGAAAAACCATTTACTTCAACATTCTCTCAAGCAAAAGAGCTCATGACATTAGCACAAGAAAACCAATGCTATTTGTTTGAAGCAATTATGTCTCGTTATAGTTTGAATTATGTAGAAATACAAAAGAATCTATCAAAACTTGGAGATATTAAATGTATCCAATGTAATTTTTCACAATATTCTAGTAGATATGATGCTTATTTAAATGGTGAAGTATTACCAGCATTTGATCCTAATCTATATGGTGGTGCCTTATATGACATCAATGTTTATAATATTCATTTTGTGGAAGGATTGTTTGGAAAACCAAACACATTTCAATATCTGGCAAATATAGGTTTTAATGGTGTAGATACAAGTGGTATCGTAACAATGAAATATGATCGATTCTATGCAAGCTGTATAGGTGCTAAAGATAGTTCAAGTAAAAATGGAATGATGATACAAGGCACAAAAGGTTATCTACATGTAGATTCTAGACCAGGTGTCATTTGTAATGTGCATTTATATTTAAAAGATGGTACAGAACAAACATTAGATATTCATCCAGAAGATAATCCAATGCGACAAGAATTCTTATCTATCAACTTAATTCTAGAAACAAAACAAAAAGATAAAATGTTATCTTGGTTACAAGACTCTGTGGATGTCATGGAAATCTTAGAAACATGTAGAGAACAAGCGAAGCAACAAATGTGAGTTTGTTGTTTTTTTGTGATAAAAACAATAAAATTTCAACTTCAAAGAAAGAATTTCTCGGAACTTTGTGAAAAATTTAACGTAATAAGAGTATAATGAAGTTAACAATTTTTTGTGGAGGACAATTTATGAATCATATAATTATTGCCCTGTGTGGTAAGGGAGGTGTTGGAAAGACTTCCTTATCAGCAGTGATGGTCAAGATACTATGTGAAAAGTATCCTGATAAGCGAATATTGGCAATTGATGGTGACCCTTCTGTTGGTTTAGCGACTGCTTTAGGCGTCAAAGAAAATGGGACGATCAATGATATTCGTGAAAGATTTATTGCTTTGGCGGATCAAAGAAAAGATGAAGATGCTTTAGAAATGTTACATGAAGCGAAAGACGAAATCTTTGATACATTAGTTGAAACAGATGCATTTTCATTTTTGGCAATTGGTAGACCAGAATCTAGTGGATGTTATTGTTCCGTGAATGATTATCTGAGAGATTTGATTACGATGGTATCCGATCATTTTGATTTTGTTGTGATTGATGGAGAAGCAGGTATTGAACAAATCAATCGTAGAGTTATGGAAAAAGTTAATCATTTGGTTTATGTCAGTGATGCATCAAAAAAGGGTTTAGATGTAGTTAACACAATTGATAAAGTCGCAAAAGAATTAGTCATGGCAGATCAAACTGGATTGATCATTAATCGTGTTTCTAATCCTTCTATGATAGAAGGTATCGATTTAAAAGGATTGAAGTTACTTTCTACGATTACTGATGATTCTGAAATTCAAGAATTTGATATTAAAGGTCAATCAATTCTTGGTATCTCAAAAGATTCTAATATCTATCAAGGTGCTTATAAAGCACTCCAACATATGGGTATTATCGTATGAGAGACCTAAAACACATGTATGATCTTGAGAAGTTATTAGAAGATAGTGAAAACAAATACGTCGCTGCTTCTCAAGAAAAAGGGAATATTTGTATTGCTTCAGTTTGTGAGAATGTACCAGAACCATTATTAAATCTACCTGGAACTTTTTCACTTCGTTTAAGAGCACCTAGAACAGGTTCTATGGAAATAGGAACATATTATTTAACGAATTTCTTATGTGAATATACAAGAGCTTTGCTCGAACGAGCCATTGAAGGTGGATATAATTTTGTAGATTGTTTGATTGCGCCAGATGGATGCTCTATGTTGAATCGTTGTGTAGAAAATATGGAATTATTACATACGATGAAAAAAGAACATTTCTTTATGGAACATATGGAAATTCCAATGAAGAATGATGAGAATGGATTAAATCTTTATGTACTACAATGTAGAAATCATATTTTAACACCACTCAAACAAAGATTTGGAATTGATGTAAGTGATGATGCAATTCTAAAATCTATCGAATTACATAATCGTGTCTGTGAACTCATTCAAAAAATTGGAGAATTTCGAAAACTAGATAATCCTACGATTACAGGGCATGAATTTCATGTGCTTTGTTTGGCAACTTATAGTTGTCCAAAAGAAGATATCATTCCAATTTTAGAAGAAACGCTAGAAGAATTAAAAACGCGAAAACCAGATGAAAAAAGTCCATATAAGATCAGAGTTGAAGTCGTTGGATCTGAAATGGATGATTTAGATATCATCCAGGCAATTGAAGAAAGTGGTGCTTATGTTTGCGTAGATCGCTATTGTTATGGAAGTTTTCCTGGAAGAACACCAATTGAAGTGAAAGAAAATGAAGATCCATTAACTGCAGTGTGTCGTCACTATATAACACATTGTCAATGCGCAAGAATGATGAACCAAGATAAAATCCAAGAACGTAGAAAATACGTTGCGGATCTCGCAAAAGAATATAAGGCAGATGGCATCATTTATGAACAAATGAAATTCTGTGATCCATGGGCTTATGAAAGAATGGTTGGAACAGTTGTATTAAGAGATGATTATGGATATCCAGTTTTACAAATTGATCGCCCATACGCAAATGGAGGTAGTGGTCAAATCAGAACACGTGTACAAGCATTTGTAGAAAGCGTTGAAATCAAAAAACTCGGAGGAAAGAACAATGGCTAAAGAAATAGGAAAAGATAAACTTGGTTCTTTCTATACAGATGGAAAAGTCAGAAATCGAAGAGAATGGAGAGGCTTAAAAGATACGCTTTATGATTATTCTAGATGGCTATATATCATGAAGCAATTGGCTGGATTTGTCATTAAACCAAGAAATGTGAAAGCTTTTTTTCGTTATCGTTGGATGTCGAATTATCTAGCTGTTCCAATGATGGTGGATCGTTTCTCACAAGGTTTAAGAGGACCACAATTAAGAATCTTACATGAAGAATTCGACATCATTGTTTATGACGTTGCTAAATTACTAGATTCTTTGTTTAGAGGAGATCGTAACATTGGTAATGATAAAGCATTTTCAGATAAAGTTGTTTTAATGGATGAAAATGAAATGACTGCAGTTATGATGGGTTTTCCAACATTAAAAGGATTAAGTCGAGAAACACCAGCGGTTTATGTTTCTGTTCTTTTAAATCAACATGCGGCAGAACGATATATTGATGTCGCACAAGAATATGGTTTACCAGGTGATGTATGTCCAATGCCTGAAGCTGAAGCAGGTGTATCCATTGCGGATGATTTTCCAGTATTAGGTGCGTGTGCAGTGCAGTGTAATACAACATGTGATGGTTCAATGTTAGGAAATGGTGTTATTTCAAAACGCTTAGAACTAGAAGATGGTGTTCCTTGTTTCCAACTCGCTGCACCATTACGTCATCAAGAAGATGATGTACAAGAATATGCAGCACAAGAAATTCGTAACTGTATTCAATTTATTGAAGAAAAAACAGGTGAAAAATGGGATTGGAATTATTACTTTGAATGTGCGAAAAGAGTTAATATCGCAACAAGATCCCGTTTAGAATGGTTAGATATCAATAAGACAGAATATCCACAAGTTGTTGGTGGAAATTTAGCGTTATATACAGAAACAAACTATATGGCAGTTTGTGGAAAAGTAGATTTGTTCGCAAAAGCAGATTTAAAAATTACAGAAATCGCAAGAAAAGCATATCAAGATAAAGTGAAAGTATGTAAAGAAACAAGACATCGTGCAATTGTTTGGGGCGTACAATCTCATTTCTATTTTGATTTCTTAGTTTGGTTACAAAATTGTTGGGGAATCGTTTCTTTGACAGATATGTTATCTATGGTCAACACAAAAATGATTGCGGAAGTTGATACACCAGAAAATCGTGAACAAGCAATTTATGATATGGCTTGGTTAACAGAAAATATGATCATGCGTAATCGAACACATGGTGGCTATAAAGTCTTATTAGATGAACTATGGGAAATCGTAGAAGAATTCAATGCGGATGTTGTCATTCTTTGGGAACATATGGCATGTAAAGCGTTAGATGGTATGCATGGTTTATTTGAAGAAAAAGCAAGAGAAAAAGGAATACATTTGATTTGGGTCAATCATGATCTATTTGATCCACGTATTACAAATCGACAAGCAATTCGTGATCAAGTAAATAAATATATGCGTACAGTCATGAGAGAAGAACCAATCGATGCTTCTTTAGAAGTATTAAATGATGAAAGGTCATGGTAATAATATGAAATATTTTGGTGGTTGTGATTCAGGAAGTACTTATACAAAGTGCGTGATTGTAGATGAAACAGGAAAGATGGTATCAGATGTAACGATTCGCTCAAAAATCAATACTGTTGTATCTTGCCAAGAAGCACTTGATACTGCAGTTGAAAAAGTACCCGATTTAAATAGTCCACAAGATTTAGCGTATTTAGTGGGTACAGGTTATGGAAGAAATAAAGTGCCATTCGCGGATGAAAATATCTCAGAGATTTCTTGTCACGCAATGGGCGTACATGTGGCTGATCCTAGTGTAAAGGCAATAATTGATATTGGTGGACAAGATGTTAAAGGAATCGCAGTAGATACGGATGGAACGGTATTGAATTTTGCGATGAATGATAAATGTGCAGCAGGAACAGGAAGATTCTTTGAAGCGATGGCACGTGCATTTGAAATGGATTTATCAGATTTTTCAAAACTATCTTTAAAGGCAAAGAATATCATTCCAATTACATCACAATGTACTGTTTTTGCGGAAAGTGAAGTCATTTCTCTTGTTGGCGAAGGAAAACCAACAGATGAAATTGCGGCTGGTATTGAACTTGCGGTAGCGAAAAGATGTTTTGTTATGGCAAAAAAAGCAGGCGCAACAGATAAGATTACACTAACAGGTGGTTGTGCGAAAAATGATGGTTTGAAAGTCGCAATTGAACAAGTATTAAATCTTAAAGTTATCGATCTGCCAATTGATCCACAATTGATAGGTGCTTTAGGCGCTGCAGAAATGGCAAGAAAGAAAGGGATGGCTTCATGATTGCGTTTATCCTACATCTTATAAAGATTATCTTCATTGTTTGTGCGGTATTCTTTGTTGTGACATTTCTGATTTATTTCTTTAATCTAGATATGAAACTAACAGCTGCATTACAAGGACCAATTCAAAAACTACAAGAAAAAGTAAAAAGAGATCGTCATTTGTAGTATGGAATTATTTGATAAAGAAATTGAAGCGGTATGGAATTGTATCAAAGATTTAGAACAAAAAAGTTTACCAATCAAACAAGATTCATTACCTAGTATTAAGAATAATATGATTTTTACCAATGAATCTGCATTTGAATTAGGTGGTTCCTTTCATGAATCTTTATCGTTTGAATTAACAACAACATCTGATTTGTTTCAAAATGATCAAATCTATTTGATTGGAAAAGATTTAAATGAAATACAAGAAGATACAGATTTCGTCAGAATTTCATTATGTATTATGAAAGATGAAAACCTAGAAGGAGAAAAACTCTATCAATGTTTAGAAAAAATCAAATTAACAAAATATAGAGTTTCTCCAGAAGGGTATATGTTACGTACCGCAATTGGAAACAATGAAAAAGTAAGAGTTTCAAATGATTTTGTAAAGAAATATACTTTCTCAGATATTGGTTCTACATATATTCATGCATATAAACAATTACCTT
>CAVLCI010000072.1:0-11219 GCA_963661415.1 Bifidobacteriaceae bacterium
TCTATGATTTGTTTTGCCCAATATTCATTAATTTCTATAGAAGTATCATTTTCTAACACATCTTTGTATGTTTGTTGGATTTCATCTATTTTATCTTTTGTTACTACAATTTTATTCACTAACCCTTTTGATGTATAAACCGAAATAACAAAATCCCCTTCTTCTGTATTAAATAATAGTTCCGCATCTTTTCCTAATTCTTTTTTAATTTGATATTTGATGAGTTCAATTACACGATCATCCAATTTCAGATAAGAAATCAAAGCTTTTTCTTGCGTTTCATGTACTTCTCGAACAAGTCTAACTTCACATGTGGATAACCATTTTGATAACACTTGATCTAATTCTGTATTTTGTCTTTCACCAGATAAAGTATCTTTCATTTCTACGTAATCTTTTTCACTATCTGCACACGCAATTAACAACTTATTTGTTCCATCATGATACATAAAAGAATACGTTACATAATCTACTACATTACATTTAGAACATGAATATGTAAAATACTCACTTGATAACAATTGATTCAACGCATTAGGATCTTTTGCGGTATCAATCAATGTATGCATTATAAAAGGAATATCTTTTCCACAATTTGGGCATTTCAAATGTGTTGTATAAACAGTCATATCTCTCATAAAATCACCTCAGAAATATTTTAACAAATATTCTTCAATGATGAAAATGATACACCAATACCGCAATCAATAATCCAGAAACAACTATTCCACAATAAATGACCCATGAAAAAGAATGATTGATTTCTTTCTCATCTGTTTGAAGTTCTTTTTGAGGAATTATAGAATTTTTTATTTCTTTTGTGTACTTAAGTACAATAGATGGATGACTAGAAGGAATCGTATCTGGAAGTGTATATACGAGATCTGTAGGATTAGATTGATATCCTTGTGGGGTTTTTATTTCATGAAATACCACTTGTAAAGATGGTTTTAACCATTCCGCTTGGTAAGAGTCATTACTTTGTGTAATTGTATCTAAAATATTCCCATCTGAATCTAGGATTTCATATGCACTACCATCTAATAATTGTTCTTCCTCATCTAAAATTTGAATATTCAATGTCATTGGTTCATTTTGTATTTCTTGTACATAAGACCATTCCCCTTCTTTTAGTTGTACTTTCACGATATCGATATTCCCATAATCCCCAGATTGTGGTTCTATTTGTTTAAGATAATAAGTACCTTCACGCATTAACCACTCAATAGAATTACCACTTTTCTTTGTTTCTATTCCATACATATCTTTACTTAAATACGTACATCTATGATCTTCATATAACGCAAATAAACCATTTCCTTTAATTTTTAAATCAATATATGGATCACATTCAAATACCAACTTTGTTTCTTCATTGGAAAAAAAAACTTTCTCTTTCTTTTCATAAGTATATAGACCATTGATATGTGCAATCCGAACACTATAAGAACACTCTCGTTCCAAATAATGATGAATATCATCTTGATTCATAAATGTCAAAATGACATTTCCATCTGCATCTAATAATTGCATTTGTACATCTTTTAGTTGGTTTCCATTTGTGTTTTGTATTTGTAAATCAAAAGAAATATCTTTCACTTGAAATGAAAAGAAAGCATGATCATGATTAATTACAATCTTTTTTACTTCATCATTCCAAAGATAGTGTGTATCTAAATCTTTTAATTTGATGTAATAAATGCCATTACGAATGGAATAATCATGTAAGTCATCAATTACATTTCCATTGATATCTTTGATTTCTGAAGTACATGTTTCATCTGCATAGATACCTATCTTTCCCTGCACAAGATTCCCTTGTTCATCTACAATTTTCGATTGTACAAATGTATATGGTGTTTTATAAGCTTGTAGTGAAATTTCTCTTTGTTGATTTTCAATTACAAACGAAATATCCTCCATTCGCAAATATCCATTGGTTGTTTCAATTTCTTTCAATGTATAAAAAACACCATCACGTAAAGAAGATGTTTGATATTTAGCATCTTGCATTGTAAAAGATAAGACTTCATTTTGATTTACATCATAGATTGCATATTTATTAGATAAGATTGGTTGATTTGTATCAACATCATAAACTTGAAACGTTACTATAAATGGTCGATAAAGTACTTCTATGTTTTGATCTTGTTTTTCTTCACTTGTTTGAAAAGACATAGATTCACATGCATAATAACCATTAGGATGTTCTAGATCTTTAAATGAATAACTTGTATTTCGTTTTAAAAATACTTTTTCATTTGGTTTTACACTTTGATTGCATTCATTGATCCAAATAGATGCAGGAATATCATTCTTAGTTTCTGCGTCTTTTGTAGAAAACGTTACCGTTACATGATTTTCATGGATAGATAACGAATTTGTTTCTTTCTCTTTCACTTCTACTTTTAACTTTGTTTGATTTCTGTAATAAGTATCTGGAATATCTATTTGTTGAAGTTCATAAATTCCTTCTTGAGTAGAAAATTGAATCAGTCCATTTTCATCACTTTCTTGGATACATTCTTTTTGATTGATATCTTTCACAATTTCATTGTTTTGATACAATGCATATTTAACATGTTCAATCGGATGTTCTTCTTCATCGAATACATTGATCAACATAGTTCCATACGTTTCATGTTGAATAGATATCTTAGCGTCAAAAGCTGAATCATATGCATATGGAATCGATATAGTCATACTAGAAGAAATGGTATACGGTAATGGATTCTTTTCTTCTAATGTATAACTTTCCCCTGCAACATATACAATATCTGGAACTGTTTGTTGATCTGCATCCCACTGTTTTACCACTTGATCTTGATCATCTTTTAATACAAAAGAAGTAGGATAAAGATCAGATTCATATTTCAAAGTAATAGGATAGATTGGTAAAGTAGTATGTTGTTTTAATGAATGTACTTCATCATCAAAGTAATATCCATCTACTGTTTCTAGTTGTTTGATATAGATCTGCTCTTGTTCAAAAGAGAAAGAATAATCCTCTTTATCTTCCATTTCAAGAATCATTGGTGAATGATTTGAATCTAAAATCGGTATTTTACAATCGATATCTTCATAGAATCCATATTTCATCCCAATGATTGTTGAATCAATGGTATATGATGTATCTTGAACCTCATTTGGTAAGAATAAAGTCAAAAGAGAAATTGGTACTAAAAACCATTTTTTCATGCAGCATCCTCTAAACTAGGATCTAATACATTTGTCGCAACAATTCTATATGCTCTTTTATCACTTCCATCTGCACCTTTGTATTTTTGATATTGTAATGTTCCTACCAAAGAAATACGACTTTGTTGTTGAAAATGTTCTTGAATGAATTCTGCAACTTCATCCCATGCAATGACATTGAGAAAATCAATAGATTTGGAAGGTTCTGGTCGATGAACTGCGACAGATAAACGTCCTAACGTTCCATCTGTCTGTGTCTTTAAAAACTTTGGCTCATTGACAATCGTTCCTGTAATTCTAATTTCGTTTAAATCTTGCATAATATCCTCCTGGGCATTTTTCGCCTCTAATTTAATATTCCCAAAATTCAAAAGAAATCCTCAAAAAAAGAACAATTTTTTACATTGTTCTTTTTTGTTACATTAATTGTTAGATTGTTCTGGTGCATTGATATCTAAATCAATATGATTTGTTCCATCTGCATGTTCAAATGCAGCAAGCTCTGGATGTTCCCTCTTTTCCTTTGTGAAATTTTCATAAGAAGGCTTTTTATGTGTTTGGCTATTCCAGATTTCATCCGCAACTGGAGCCCATGCTTTGGCATAATCTTCTGTTTTAGCACACAAATGTTCAACTTCTTCAGGAGATTCTTCATTTGTTTGATGAGCTCCTGTTTTATGTACCATTTCTTTTAATAGTTGTGGATTTTCTAGCATTGGACATGGTCTTAAGTGATTTCTGTTGAATGGTTGTCCTTCATGATATGCCATAAATAATGGAGATTGTAACATTTCTAAAATAGAATGATCTTTAATATTACAATTTGAGAAATGAATGAATACACATGGTTCTGCATCACCATTAGAATTGATATGGAAGTAGTTTCTACCACCAGCAATACATCCACCAACAAATTCTCCATCATTTTGGAAATCCATTGGGAAGAATTCGATATCACTTTCTTCTGTACGGATACTTCTAATTCTTTCAATCATGTATTTTCTTTGTTCCAAAGTAGGCATTAATTCTACAGCAGCATTATTACCAACAGGCATTAAATGGAAATAGAAACCGTAATGTGCGCCCTTTTCACATAACATGTGGAAGAAATCATCTGAAGTAACAGCTTCTACATTTGCCTTTGTATAACAAATAGATGTACCAAATACAATACCATATTTCTTCAATAAATCCATTGCCTTCATAACTGCAGAGTAATGACCTTCACCACGTCTCATATCATTTGTATCAGGTGTTCCTTCAATGGATAACATAAAGGATAAGTTACCTAACTTTTGAATCTTTTGACACAATTCTTCATCAATCAATGTAGAATTTGAATACGCAACGAAGAAACAATCATCATGTTTTTCACATAACTTAAGAACTTCTTGTTTCTTAACCATTGGTTCACCACCAGTTAACATATACAAATGTGCGCCTAATTCTTTACCTTGTGTAACAATTTTATCCATTTGTTCATATGTCAAAGAAGACTTTCTTCCATATGTTCCACTCCAACATCCTACACAATGCATATTACAAGCCATTGTTGGATCAAATAAGATCAACCAAGGGATATTACAATTGTACTTTTTACGATTCTCACGAATCATCTTTGTACCTCTAAAAAATGATTCATATCCCAAATTCAATAACATTACTTTTGCGTAATGAGGATCAGCATCATCAATAATATGATTGATCATTTTCATCCATCTATGATTTGGATCAGAAACATATTTTCTAACAGAAGCAATCTTATCCTTTGCTTCAGGATAAAACTTCTCTGCCAAATCTACAATTTCTAAATAAATCTCTGTTCTTTCATCATAACTATTTGCTTCATTTAACTTTTTTAATAATCTATCCGCTAAAGCAGAAACAGCAGCCCTTTCTGCAGTATGTTTTGCGTTCTCTAAAACTGACATAGATTCCTCCTCTTAAATACAACCTCATTTTAGTCACATTTAAAAAAAAGAAAATATACAAAAATGAACATTCGTCATTTTTCTTTCTTAATTTTTTCAATTGTCATTTCATCTATTGACGTTCTTAATTCTGTTAAATATGGAGAGAATTGTACAATATCTTTTCCATATGTCATTTGTAGATCATACTCTAATGGTAACCAAGTTTGAATATCTGCTTCATCATGCGCAATCAATGCTTCAAGCTTATCTAAAGATTTATAAATTTTAGCTTCTTTTGTTTCTAAAGCCATCATTTCTTCTAATAAATCTAACCACTCTTTCTTTTGCGCATCATCAAATGTATTCACCCATTCTAAAAATAATGCATCTTCTTTGTTTTCATCACTTTGATTTTTTTCAAATGTTGGAATATCTCCTGTGAAGGATTCTCCTAAATCATGAATCAAGCACATGCGAATAACTTTATTCATATCCACATCTTGAAACTCCTCTTCTTGTGACAATAACATTGCCATTAATGCAATTCTCCAAGAATGATCCGCAACTGATTCTTTACGATCACCAATCGTCCAATTGTGTCTTGTATTGATTTTCAATTTGTTTGCTTGATGTAAGATTTCTATAAAGTTTTTAGGTGTCATATTCATTTTCTCCAACAGAAGTATTTTAGAAAAGAAATTTTCACATTGCAATATAAGAAAAATTCATGTATTATAAATAAGCACTTTCAATGCCCGCGTGATGGAATTGGTAGACGTAGGGGACTCAAAATCCCCCGGTGGCGACACCGTGCCGGTTCGAGTCCGGCCGCGGGCACTATATATTAAAGGCACTTCTTCATTGAAGTGCCTTTTTTCTAATTGCTGGTCATTCTTTGTTTTTTGCCTTTTCGATTACTTTATCTGCAACTTCTTTTGGGGCAGCTTGGTATCGATCAAAGCTTGAGATATAAGATCCTCTACCTTGTGTCATTGCACGTAGTTCATTTGGATAACTTAACATCTCAGCCATCGGAACTTCTGCTTGAATTACTTGTTCACCATCTTCATTTGTTGTCATGTCGATAATGATTCCACGGCGCTTTGTAATATCTCCCATCAAAGCACCTGTATATTCTTCTGGAGCAGTAATTGTTACTTTTCCGATTGGTTCTAATAAAGTAGGTTTTGCGTTTGGCATCGCTGCATTATAAGCTAATCTTGCTGCTTCTTTAAATGCATTTTCTTTGGAATCAACTGGATGATAAGATCCATCATATAAAGTTGCTTTTACACCTACCACTTTAAATCCTGCAAGCACACCATGATTCATACAATCACGTAATCCTGCTTCTGTTGGTGGGAAGAATTGTTTTGGAACTGCACCACCAAACACTTCTTCTTCAAATACCATTTCACCATCTGGATCATCGCTTGGTTCAAATCTTACCCAAACGTCACCATATTGTCCTGCACCACCATTTTGTTTCTTATACTTACCTTGTGCTTCTGCTTTTCCACGAATCGTTTCTCTATATTGAACAGTTGGTTCTGCAGTTGTTACTTCAACTTTGTATTTACTCTTTAATTTAGAAAGAATTAAATCAATATGTTGATCACCAATACCATATAAAACTTGTTCATGTGTTTCATCATTATTCACAAAACGAATCGTTTTATCTTCTTGCATCATATTCTTTAGTGCAACAGACATCTTATCTTCATCTGCTTTTGTCTTTGGTTTGATTGCATAGCCTAGCATTGGTTCAGGATATTCCATATCAGCATAATGAACGACTCTACTTCTTGTACAAAGCGTATCATTTGTTTCTGTTACAGATAACTTTACAACAGCACCTATATCACCAGTAAAGAGTTTTCCTACACCAATCTGATATTTTCCATTGATGACATAAATCTGATTGATCTTTTCTAGTACGTCTTTTTTAGAATTGTAAACTTGAGAATCACTATTTAATACACCAGACATCACTTTCAAATATGAAATCTTTCCAACAAATGGATCAACGATCGTTTTAAATACAAATGCAGATAATGCTTCATCTTCATTTGTTTCCATATCAATTGTTTGATCTTTATCATTTAAGGCTTGTACTCTTCCTTTTTCCGCATAAGATGGGAAAAATTCAGTAATCAAATCCATCAATCTTTCAATTCCTGTTTGATTTGTTGCAGAACCACAATAAACTGGATGAATATCACCAGAACGAATACCAATTCTAAGTCCTTTAGCGATTTCATGTTCATCAAATTTTTCTCCAGAGAAGAATTTATCCATCAATGCATCATCTGTCATCGCAATTGCTTCTGCGATTTCATCATAATATTCTTGTACTTTTGCTTGAATGACTTCTGGAACATCTTTTGCCTGTTTTGGATCATCATAATACCAAGCTTTATTTCTTAAAATATTTACAGAACCAATGACTTTACGATCTTCAATGATTGGTAATTCAAATAAGAATACAGATTTTCCAAACTTTTCTCTTAAATCATCTACAACTTTAGAAAAGTCTGCATTTTCATCATCTAATTTATTAATAAATAAAATCGTTGGAATCTTTTTCTTTTTTACGGCTTTTTTCCAAGCTCTTTCTGTACCCGATTGTACACTATCCTTCGCACTCACAACGATGAGTGCATTATCGCCCATTGTTAATCCAGTATCTTCTTCCCCTTCATAATCCATGTATCCAGGTGTATCGATAAAATTGATTTTTTTATCTTTCCATTCTACTGGAGCAAGGTGTGCATAAACAGACAATCCTCTTTTTCCTTCTTCCGCATCAAAATTCAAAGCAGTCGTTCCATCATTATTTTTTCCAACTTTATCGATTGCCTTTGTTTGATAAAGACAAGCTTCCACAAGTGTACTCTTACCACATCCAGAATGTCCTAATACTGTGACATTTCTCACTTCATTCGCTAAATAATCTCGCATAATATCACCTTATTTCAATAATTCTTTTAAATCTTCAAGACATTCTTTACGCACATAATGAATTGCTAAATTCCCTTGATAATCTTTCTTTGTCTTATCTGCACCATGTTCTAATAAAACATTCACTAAACTTGGAATTCCAATATAAGCTGCTCTCATCAGTGCTGTACAACCTTTATTATCTTCGGCATTGACATTCGCACCACTTGTAATTAATACTTCAATTACATCTGTTTTATATGCATTCACAGCTTCCATCAAAGCTGTACGTCCTTGTTCATCAACTGCATTTACATCTGCACCTTTCGCAATCAAATAAGAAACTGTTTCTGTTTGTCCTAATAATGCAGCTCTCATTAATGCAGTACGTCCTTTATTATCATGAGAATTGACATCTCCACCTGCATGAACGATCATTCTACAAATTTCTGTATGACCTTTTTTCGCTGCACCCATTAATGCGGTCTTATTATTTTTGTCACGTGCTCTTGTGTCTGCCCCATTATCAAGTAAGAAACGAACGATATCTTCATATCCTCTTTTCGCACTTCTCATTAATGCTGTACGTCCATCTCCATTCGATACATTCACATTTGCTCCCTTTGATACTTGTGCACATACTTTTCCAAAATCACCAGCTGCAGCTGCATCAAAGAATTCCTGATTTACCTGATCCATATTGATTACCTCCTATTAGATTTATCAGAATTGTTATAAAAAAGATGGACACATTAAATATCCATCTTAAAAACCATATTAAATCGATTAGAATCCCCACCAAAAAGAACTTTTTCCGTATTTCTTTTTTGTACTACAAAAACACTTTTCTCGTTCTTCATGATACTTATCTCCAATCTAGAAATTCAAAACTATTTGTTAATTCCATTTTACAAGAAGCTATCAGAAGTTCAAGTGAAAGCGGTTACTTTTTTAAAGAAAAACGAAATTCTATGAAAAAAAGTCTTTGTTTATTTTCAAAGACTTTTATTTATAACTTCAATTTTATTGAATGGAATTTCAATATGATTTTCTTTAAATAATTTTAATAATTTCTGTCGTACTTCACTCGCTGTTACAAAATATGCTTCAAAACTAGTAACTGTTAATGGAAAAACAATATAAATCCCATTATCTCCAAAATTATCTACACGAATATCAAATGGTTCTTGATTCATATCTGTTCGAATATCTATCACATTCTTTGTAGATAAACATGCATCAAAAATCAACTTTTTCATAAGATCAATATTTGTATCATATCCAACATAGAATTTCATCAATTTCATATAACAATCTTGACCAAATCCCCTATTTTCAATAATTGCGCTATTCATTGTACTATTTGGAATAATGACTTTTGCGTTTTCAAAGGTCTGAATTACTGTATGACGAAATGTAATTCCTACAACTTTTCCTAAAATATCTTTTTCATTTACATATACAATATCTCCAACGTTAAATGGACGATATAGCGCTAGAAAAAAACCAGCAATGAAATTTCCAAATGATTCTTGTGCAGCTAAACCTATGATAACAGAAATAATAGAAGTTGCGCCTAATAATGCTGTACCCAATCCAGATAAAGGTTTAATACCACTTAATATCGCAAATAAAGCAATACCATAAATCACAGCATGAATGACTCTTCCAGCAAAACGTAATGTCACACGTTTTGAATCATCTTTCTTTTCAAATTCTTTAACAACTTTAATTAAACACTTTCCAATTCCATAAGCTACCAAAAAGATTAATACACTTCGAATGATGAAATAAATCATTCCTCCATCAAAGAAACTATCTCCTATATCCATAATTGATTCACTCATATCTACTCCTTTAACAGATCACTATATTTTTTATAATCTGGCATATATTGTTTCACTACATCATAAAACGCTTTTGAATGATTTGGAACTAAAAGATGTGCGTATTCATGTAATAAAACATAATCTAAACATTCCTCAGGATAATGAATCAAACGAACCGAAATAGAAATATGATTTTTGTTTGGCGAACAAGAGCCCCAGCGGCTCGTCATATACTTAATTTTAATACTAGGATGTGGTAAATTATTTTGTCGACATATCTTTTCATCTAGTATTTTTCTTTTTTCCACAATCATCTTTAACAATTCTTTCGATGCAGCATTATAAAATGCTTCCTCGATTCCATCTTCAGAATCTTCTTTCACACATAAAATACATTTTTCATCCTTTGTAATACAAATAGAACACTCTCTTGAGTTTTCTATGATAACAGGATATTTTTCACCAAGCCATGTAACTATTTTTCTATTAGTTCCTGTTTGAATCTTTTCCCCTTTATTCTTTAGTGTGTTTTCTGCCTTCAAAATCCAATTTTCTTTTTCATACAAAAAATCACAAATTTGTTTTTCAGTAATATGAAATGGACAACTTACCTTTAAAGTTCCATTTTCATCCATTCTCATCACAAGATTTTTCATCTTTTTTCTTGTAATCAAAACTGCTCTATTTTTTCCAGCAATATCAATAATCATTCTTTGCATACATCGACCCAATCGATAAAATTCGATGCATCTTCTAATTGTTCCAATGTCATCTTCACTGCACTTTGATCATTTCCACATGCAGGATATACAGTATCAAACTTTTTTAAACTTTCGTCCAAATATACTTTGATTCCTTCATTAACACCAAATGGACATACACCACCTGGAGCATGACCTACCAGTCTTTCTACGTCATCATACGGAATCATTTTTGCCTTAATATGAAATGTTTGTTTATATTTATGGTTATCAATTTTAGCAGTACCTTCTGTAACAATCAGTATCACTTCATCATGAATTAATAAAGATAATGTTTTTGCGATACTTTCTGCTTTCACACCTAAAGCATTTGCTGCTTCTTCAACAGTTCCACTTTTCACTTCAGGTAAAATGATTTGATCAGCATAACCTTTCGCTTCTAAATATTTCTTTGCCTTATCAAATGACATATAAATACCTCCATTTTTTAAACAAAATTATAGTTTTTTTATTTTCCTATTGCAATTAACATACAAATTATGTAATAATAATTGAGCACTGTGGCGGCTATGGTGAAGTTGGTTAACACACTGGATTGTGGCTCCAGCACTCATGGGTTCGAGTCCCATTAGTCGCCC
>CAVLCI010000073.1:0-10584 GCA_963661415.1 Bifidobacteriaceae bacterium
TATAACTGTCACTAAACTGTAATTCATCAAAATTTTTCATACTATATTTTCTCCTATAATATACTATTCACAAGATTTTGATGAATCCCTTAAAAAATATAACTTTTCTTATCTTTTTTCTTTATTTTTTGATAGATAACAATAAAACTAGGTGAATTACCTACATTTCAATTTATAACTTTGATTTTTTTCTTTTTTCCTTTAATAGAAATAGAAGTTAATGTTTTGATTCTAGGATCATCCGATTTTAAGATGATAACAGTTGAGTAAGAATCTTGAATTTCTAATGTTCCAATTTCTGAAAATTCAAAGATTTGGCATAAAGAACCAATGATATCTTTTGGACGAATCTTATCTTTTCTTCCGGCTTGAATCTGTAATGTTGTAGTTAATTTGTTTTCGACTTGTTTTTTTAAAGGAATAGATAAATCTGTATTGTTGTTAGAAGAAGGATGATAGACTGAAGAGTTTTCAAGAATATATTCAGTAACTTCATCATTAGAATCTCTATCTCTTAGTAATGTGATTGTCATACCTTCATTCCCTTGATGACCACTTCTTCCAGAACGATGAATAAATGTATCGATATCTAATGGAATATCGTAATGAATGATATGAGAAACATCATATAGATCTAATCCTCTAGCTGCAGCATCAGTCGCAACAAGCACTCTGATTTTTCCTTCTTTAAATGATTTTAATATTTGAATACGTTCTTTTTCTTCATAGAAAGAAGAAAAAGAAGAAACAAGGATATTTTGTTTTTGTAGCCAATCAGCAAGTTCATTTGCGTCGTTTTTATAATTGATGAAGATGATTGCTTGTTGGATTGGTAATGTATGTAGTAGTTTGCGTAAAGAGTGTTTACGATCTTCTGTCTTTAAATAAAAGGAATAAATTTTGTCATTTAAATGCGATTCATCTTGAATGATTTCTGTATAATCGTTTGGTAAAAAAGAACAAATTAAATCATTTTTTGTGGCAGAAGTACAAACCATTTGTGCATGTGTATCTTTAATGAGAAATTCCGTTTCTTTTCTTTGACCTGTGGACAAGATCATATCTACTTCATCAATTACAATCATTTTTAAATGATGAAGATTAATTTTATTTTGATCATATAAATCTTTTAATCTACCAGGAGTTCCAATGATAATCGTTGGTTTGTGTTTTAATGCATTCTCTTGTTTATGAATGTCTAATCCTCCAATGACTGTCACAATGTGATGCTTTGTGTGTGAGGCGATTTTATTGGCAACTTCAGAAACTTGTAAAGCCAATTCTCTTGTTGGTGTAATAATCAAAGCTTCAGTTGTTGAACTATTTGGGGCACACATTTCTAAGATTGGAATTAAATACGCTAATGTTTTTCCAGAACCAGTTTGTGCCTGAATAAATAAATTCTTTTTGTTTAGAATTTGAGGAATAGCTTTTTCTTGGATAGGTAATAAAAATGTATAACCTAATTGATTTAAAGTTTCTTTTAATTGTTGATTCATGGGAATATGATAGCATAATCCATAAAGAAGCTGTATGATTCAAAAGGTTGCTTTTCTTCTAAATTTAATAATAACAAAAATTAAATAGAAAAAACATGCTTAAAATTTGGTGGTGAAGTAGTTATACTTTTCTAAAGAGGAAATGGTTATGCTTATATATAATCCAGCTAGGTATAAAAACGGCATTTGAAAAAGATGGGGATCTTTCAATTTAGAGGTTTCTAGATTTGAGTTTTTTATTTATGTAAATAAAGAAAGGGAATAATATGAAAAAAATAATGTATTTATTTATGAGCTTTGTAATGTTTTTTTCTTGCTTAGTGACTGTTAATGCGGGAACTGCCACTAATTCAGGAACGGGTTATAGTATAACAGCTACTGCTACAGCATCGTACATTAGTTGCGTCGCTACGGGAAGTTTATCCAATGGTTCAACAGCACAAGTGACTGGATATAAAGCAACAACATATGGGACTGAAAAAGTTGGGACACGTTCAGGTTCTTCGAGAGTATATTGGTATATCAGCGAGGTTTCAGGTGCATCTAGATGGTCTTATTGTTCTGGAGCGGCAAAGTTATCTGATGGTCTATGGTATTATACTACAACAGCACACGTATGATAGATAAGAAAGCTGCCACAATGGCAGTTTTCTATGGATGAAATTTATGTTCATAAAAATAATATTGATTGTTAGTTTATTTTTCTTAGTTGGGTGTAATCAATCGAAGTTGGAAGCAGATGAAAATGAGGTAATGGAACAACCAAGTTACGCTAATTATTTATCGTTAGCTAGTACGGATGAGGTACTATATTTCATAGTGGAACCTGGTCAGTTGTATGCATATGAAAAAGACGGAACGTTATTAAAAATGGCTAGTTTATATTTCATTGATGATAAAGAAATAGATGATGTATCCAAAATAACTTCTTCTCCAAAAAGATATACGGATATGGTTCTTTCAGGAACAAGTTTTCAAAAATTTGGCGATTATTTAATATATGCAAGTATGTATGATAATGTAGAAGAATCTATTGAGTATCATCTGAATTGTATAAACTTTGACGGAAGTGGTCGAAAAGAAATTCTGAATTTAGAATTTGAACCAAAATATTTTTTGTTGCATAGAGATAAAATGTTTGTTGTTGAAAATAAGGATAATGATATTTTACATATTTATGATTTGAATGGAAGTGAAATCAAGTCAATAGATTTAGGAGACTCTGTTTATAATTTGTTGGGTGATGGAGACTTTGTTTATATCGTATTAGGTGGAAAAATATTGAGAATTTCAATGAAGAGTTATGAAAAAGAGTTAATTGATGAAGGTGAAGCGTATGTTTTTGAATCAAATGGTTTGCTTTCGAGTTATACGATAGATGCTTCTTCTAATAGGATGACATCATTGATAAAAGATATAGACAAAAATGAATTGGTTTTTACATTAGATGAACATATTATTGATTATTTTGATAAAAGCTATATTTTCTCAACAACAGTAAATGAAGAACATACGAAATATCATATCTATGATTGGAATGGGCAATTGGTGAAAGAAATCATTCCATATGATAGTTTAGGAGAAAATAAAGAAGGTGCGATGCCGATTGCATTAAATGATTCAGAATATTCTTCAATTGTCCGTATTTGGCAAAATCAAATAATTGGTAGTTGTTATGGAAATCAAGGAATGAGATATTTTAGTTGTGATATAGATGAAGGTAGCTGTAAATATATTGTTTCATAAGTTTTGAGGGCGCATGAGATATGTGCCTTTCATTTTGTTTTGTAGAATCCACAGATTCTTTGATAAATCTGTGTTAAACTTTATGCGATATGACAATGTTTAATGACACGATAGCGGCAATTGCGACCGCAAATGCAACTGGAGCAGTTTCTATCATTCGTATCTCGGGAGAAGATGCGATTAGAATTGCTTCAAAATTAATCGAAAAAGATTTATCAAACAAAGACGGCTATACGATAACTTATGGAACGATCAAAGAAAATGGAGAGTCGATAGATGATGTTTTGGTATCTATTTTTAGAGCACCTAAATCTTATACAGGTGAAGATGTTGTGGAAATTGGATGTCATGGTGGTTTATACATTACTAGAAAAATCTTATCTCTGGTGATTGGCAGTGGCGCACGTATGGCACGACGTGGTGAATTTACAGAACGTGCATTTTTGAATGGAAAGATGGACTTATCACAAGCGGAAGGTGTGAATGATTTGATTAATGCTCGTGATGAAGTGAATGCGAAAAGCGCGATTCATTCTTTAAAAGGATCCGTGTCAAAAATTTTAAAACCTTTAGAAGAAGATCTTACACAAATCATTTCTAATATTGAAGTGAATATTGATTATCCAGAATATGATGATGTGCGTCAATTAACAGAAGAAGAAATCTTACCAATGACAACAAAATGGTTAAAAGATATTCATAGAATTATTGATGAAGCGCAAAAGGCAGTTAATATTCGTGAAGGAATCGATACGGTTATTTTAGGGAGACCAAATGTAGGGAAATCATCTTTATTGAATGCTTTATTAGAAGAAGATAAGGCAATTGTTACAGATATCGCAGGTACGACAAGAGATATCGTTGAAGGTACAGTTCGTTTAGATGGAATTACTTTGAATTTGATTGATACTGCAGGTATTCATGAATCGGATGATGTTGTAGAAAAGATAGGAATTGATAAATCTTTGCAAGCATTAGAAAAGGCAGAACTTGTAATTGTTGTATTAGATGGTTCTCAAGAATTAACAGAAGAAGATCATCAGTTATTAACAATGACAGAAAAGAAAAATCGTATCGTTGTATATAATAAGAAAGATAAATCACTTGTTCATGAAGGAATTGCGATTTCGGCAATCAACGGAGATGTTGATGAACTAACAGAAGCCATCAAAACAAAATATGAAAATGAATTGTATTTGGCAACAACTGATACATTAAATAATGAAAGACAAATTGGATTAGCTTTACAAGCAGAATCTAGTATGAAGAATGCATTACAGACATTAGAAGATGGAATGGAGTTGGATTTAGTAACGATTGATTTAGAAAAAGCTTGGACTTCTTTAAAAGAAATTACAGGAGAAGTTGGAAAAGAAGATTTGTTGGATGAAATCTTCTCTCGATTTTGTTTAGGTAAATAATATGGGTGAAATACAATATTTAGATTCTCATGCACATTTGATGGGTGAAGAGTTTCAAGAAGATCTTGAAGAAGTAATTGAAAAATGTAATGAAAAGAATGTGAAACACATCATGATCATTACATTAAATAAGGATGAAGCTTTACGTGCTATTGAATTTGTGAAAAGAAATCCTGAAAGATATGTCATTGCGACAGGTATTTTTCCAGAAGATGTAGATAAGATTACAGAACAAGATTGGAATGATTTTGTTGAAATTGCGTCTAGAAAAGAAATCTCAGTTATTGGTGAAATTGGATTAGAGTATCATTGGGTAAAAGATGTAGAAACAAGAAACAAACAAAAAGAATTGTTTATCAAACAAATTCAATTAGCACAATCTTTACATAAACCAATTGCGGTACATTCTAGAGATGCAATACAAGATACATTTGATATTATGAAACAATATCAAACACCGGGTTTATTACATTGTTTTTCTGGTACAAAAGAAATGGCAATTGAATTCAATAAACTAGGTTATTATATTGCGTTGGGTGGTGCTTTAACATTTAAAAATGCACGTCATGCGGTAGAAGTCGCTAAAACAATTGATGAAAAATATTTATTAACAGAAACGGATTGTCCATACATGGCACCTGTTCCAGTTCGAGGAACAAGAAATGATCCTTCTAATATTCCGTATATCTTACAAAAGATGGCAGAAGTTAGAGACGTATCTGAAGAACATATGGCAAGTGTTGTGATGGATAACTGGCAGAGGTTTCTACAATGCAAGTAAAGAAAAAAATACAAGAAGTTATCGTTGTAGAAGGACGTCATGATACAGAAAAATTAAGGAAATATTTTGACTGCGATACGATTGAAACTGGTGGAACAAGTTTAGGAGATGAGGTCTTAGAAAGAATCAAACACGCACAAAAGAGTCGTGGTGTAATTGTTTTTACGGATCCAGATTCCCCGGGAAATAGAATTCGTCATGTTGTCAATCAATATGTTCCAGGATGTAAAAATGCATTTGTAATGAAGAAGGATGCTAAAACTGATAAAAAGGTTGGCGTAGAACATGCGGAATTTGAAGTGTTAAAAGACGCATTAGAAAATCTTATGACATATCAAGATGTTGAAACATCTTTAACAATGAATGATATGATAGATTTAGGTTTGAGTGGGAAAACGGATAGTTCAACTTTAAGAGATCGTGTAGGAGAATATTTCCATATTGGTAGCGGAAATGCTAAAACGATGTTAAGGAGAATGAACTTTCTCCACCTCACAAAAGAAGAAATTAGACAGGTTATAGAAGAATGACAAAATTTATATCAACACCATCACGTACAAAAGAAATATTAGAGAAATATGGAATCCATGCGAAAAAAGGCTTTGGACAGAATTTTTTAGTGGATCCAATTATTGTTGAAAGATGCGCAAAAGAAGCACATTGTGAAGGTGCTGTAATTGAGATTGGTCCAGGTATTGGTTCTTTAACAGAACAATTAGCGATACATTCTCAAAAAGTAGTAGCGTATGAAATTGATGAATCATTACCACCAATCTTAGCAGATACATTATCTGCTTATGATAATGTTGAGATTATCTTACAAGACTTCTTGAAAGCAGATGTTAAAGAAAAAGTAAATGAATTAAAAAAACAATATGGACAAGTTAGTGTTTGTGCGAATCTTCCTTATTATATAACTTCACCTGTTTTGTTTAAGATATTTGATATAGGAGATGCGATACCATATATTACAGTTATGATGCAGAAAGAAGTTGGAGATCGCTTTGTCGCAAAACCAAATGATAGTGAATATGGTGCATTATCTGTAGAAGGACAATATCTATATGATGTGAAAAAGTTATTTACAGTTCCTGGAAGAAGTTTTAACCCTTCTCCAAAAGTAGATAGCGTTATCATTCAATTTTCTAGAAAGAAAGATGTTGATTTAACAATTAACTTAAATGATTTCTTTGAGTTTGTGAGAGCTTGTTTTAAACAAAGAAGAAAAACACTTTATAATAACTTAAAAGAATATTTAAAAGATGCAGACAAAACAAAACAAGTTATGGAAGCAATCAATATTCCACTAGGTGTAAGAGCGCAAGAATTAGATGTGGATACATTCAAACAATTATATGAGGCAACTTTATGAAAGAGAGAGCATACGCAAAAATCAATCTATGTCTTGATGTAGCGAGTAAAAGAGATGATGGATATCATGAATTAAAGATGATCATGGTTCCAATTGATTTTTATGATTTATTAGAAATGAATCCTGCAAGAGAGACAACACTTTCTTTGAATCGTAGTTATTTACCAGTCAATGATAAAAATACAATCATTAAAGCAATTAACGTCATGAAAGAAAGATATCATTTTGATTTGGGTTTTGAATGTAATTTACAAAAACACATTCCAACACGTGCAGGACTTGCAGGTGGAAGTGCAGATGCTGCCGCAGCAATTCGTATTATCAATCGTATGTTACGTTTGAATATGAGTGAAGAAGATATGATTTCTGTTGGAAAAGAAGTAGGAGCGGATGTTCCTTTCTGTTTGATCAATAAACCGGCATATGTAGAAGGTATTGGAGAGATTATTTCCCCATTTCCTTGTATTGCGGATTTTGATATTTTACTCGTGAAGCCAAGAAAAGGCGTATCTACAAAAGAAGCATTTGAAATCGTAGATAGTACAGAACCTTATCATCCAGATTGTCAAAAAATGAAAGATGCGTTGATGACTTCAGACTATGCAGGTGTTTTAGATGCATTAGGAAATAGTTTGGAAGATGCTGCAATTCAACTTGTTGAAGATATTCGTAATGTAAAAGAAGAATTAACAAGTAGAGGTTTTGATGGTGTTTTGATGTCTGGTAGTGGCTCAACTGTATTTGGTATTACGAGAGATAAAACATTATTGAATGAAACAATGATGGATTTAAAAAACAAAAAGTATTTTGTTCGTAAAACAAGAATCGTAGATTCTAGAATGGAGAAATAGATGAAGAACGCAATCATTATGGCAGGTGGTAAAGGAACAAGAATGAAATCTGAACTACCTAAAGTATTACATAAAATATTAAATGAACCTATGGCAAAACTAGTAATTGATTCTTTGAAAGAAGCAGGCTGTGAAAGAATTGTTACAATTGTTGGCTATCAACATGAACTTGTAGAAAAAGCATTGGAAGGACAGTGTGAATTTGCGGTGCAAGAGCCTCAACTAGGTACGGGTCACGCTGTCATGCAAGCTAGACAACTCGAAAATGAATCGGGAATTACAATTGTAGCTTCGGGAGATTGTCCTTGTGTTCGTAGCGAAACTTATCAGAAACTATATGAACAATTAGGTGATGCAGATATGGCAGTTCTCACTGCAATTCCAGATGATAATGGTGCATATGGAAGAATCATTCGTAGAGAAGATGGAACTGTAGAAAAAATTGTTGAATTTAAAGATGCTACAGAAGAAGAAAAGGGAGTTAGAGAAATCAATACTGGTATCTATGCTTTTCAGAATAAAGCGTTGTTTGAAGGATTGAAATTAATTAAAAATGAAAATGCACAACAAGAATATTACTTAACAGACTTAGTAGAAATCTTACAATCTTTAGGAAAGAAAGTAATTGCGATACAATGTGATGATTGGCACGAAGTAGAAGGTATCAATGATTGTGTGGCACAAGCAGAAGCGTCTGAATATTTAAGAGATCGTATCAATCTTCATTGGATGAAAGAAGGTGTTACATTAGTGGATCCTAAAAACACGTATATTGGACCAAAAGTTACATTTGGTCATGATGTGATTGTCCATCCAAATACATATTTATATGGAACAACTTCTGTAAGAGATAATACAGAAGTGATGCCTGGAACGTACGCAGTAGATAAGGAATTATAATGTTATATCTCAAACCGGCAAATTTAGAAGATATTCAACAAGAATATGATGTTATAACAAATTTATCTGAAGATGAAAATGGTTTTACAAATGAATATACAAATTGCACATTTGTACAATTTCAAAATGATATATTACCATCAATGATCAATTCATCTAAAGGTATTGATTTGAAACCTGGATTTGTACCAGATACAACATATTTTTTGTGGGATGATGATTCTATTGTTGGCATCTTTCGTTTTAGACATTATTTGAATGATTGGTTGAAAGAACATGCAGGTCATGTTGGTTATTGTATATTAAAAGAGAATCGCCAAAAAGGATATGCCACAAAAGGATTGCATCTATTATTAGGTGAAATTAAAGATATCGTTAAAGAGGACGAAGTGTATTTATCTTGTCGCAAAAATAATACTGCATCATTAAAAACAATGTTGAATAATGGTGGATATATTCATCATGAAGATGATGAAGAATACTATGTTAGAATTTCACTTGTATAAATAAAAAAGAACTTTCGGTTATAGAAAGTTCTTTTATTGTTATGCTTCAACAGCTTCCTTGTTGGATGCAATAACGAATGGTGTATAAATGAGTGTGGATACACCGATGATAATGACAAGTTGCCATACTGCACCCATAATATTTCCACCAGAAGCTAAGAATCCAAAGATACCTGCAGGTGTTGTCCAAGGTACGTCGATGACATATAAAGGACATAGACCTGTAGACTGTACAACATAACCTAAGATAACTGTAGCGAGTGGTGCTAAGAAGAATGGAATACCTAATAATGGGTTCATTACCATTGGGATACCGAAGATAACTGGCTCATTAATATTGAAGATTCCACAAGGTAAAGATAATTTAGCGATTGCTTTATAATCTTCACGCTTTGAGAAAAGCAATATAGCAATCAATAATCCAATTGTAATACCTGCACCAGATGGGTTAAACCAACCAGATACGAATGGGCTTGCAATTAAGTTATAACCACTTTCAGCACTGTAATAAACACCAGAAGCAGTAACGCCTGTACCAGCTTGGTATAGCTCTAAGTTCTGTGCCATCATCTTTGTCATGAATGGTGTAACAACAGCACCTAATACGTTAGAACCATGAATACCAAACCACCACAATAATTGCATCAACATAATAATGACACAATATCCAGGTAGACCTGTCATGATTGCTTCGATTGGTCTCATGATCGTTGAAATGATATCAAATACTGTTAAACCAAATAGAGAAGCGATAAAACCAATGATAGAAACAATCAAAACTGTAATGATTGTTGGGAATAATACAGCGAATGATTGAGATACGTTTGGTGGAACGGAATCTGGTAAGCTAATTCTTAATTTTCCGGAATCAACCAATTTCACGTATAACAATGTAGCTAAGATACCAACCAACAATGCTACGAATAAACCTGTTGCACTTGTGTAAGATGATGATACAACAGATGAAATTGTTACTGTTTCTCCGCTTTCAGTAGTTGTAGAAGCAGTTGTGTTGATTAATGTAACAAATGAAGCGATAGCTACTGCAGGAACAGTTTTGTCATTTGTGTGACCAATATTCTCTGCATAACGCATTGCGACTAATACACAGATTGCTACAGCCATGAAGTTCATACAACCGTAGTTTGCTGTTGTGAAAATAGGTGTGAGTGCTTCCAAAAAGGATAGGCCTGGTATATTCGCTAAAGAAATATAGTAGATCAATTCACCTGTTTTAGGATCAGTAACCCCTCCTGTTTGACACACAACAAATTGAATTAAAGTACAGAATGCACCCCAAATGACAACTGGCATGTTGTCGATGAATGCATCTTTGATTGCGGATAGTACCGCGTTTTGCTGCATCTTCCCGGCTAACGTGAGAAGACCGTTCATGAATTTATCTTTCATGAGATTCTCCTTTCAGAATGTCCATATACATCCATTATGAAAATTTTACATCAAACAATGTAAGAAAATCCACAAAAATGTTATAATTTCAAAAAATA
>CAVLCI010000074.1:0-10446 GCA_963661415.1 Bifidobacteriaceae bacterium
AAGCCTGAATCAACACAGAAAGAAATCAAATGTTTCTTTCCAATACCATATGCAATAGCTAAAGAGCAACCTAATAAACTTCCAATAGCATATCCAACCATTGGTAATTGGGGACATAAAGCCTGAACAATCATACCGCCTAACTTCATACTTGCAATATATCCTGAAGATATGATGATAGAATCCACTAAATATCCGCCCATTTGATTAGCTGTCATCTTTCCTGCTGCAACTAAAATACTATTTTTAATTGTTCCTAAAATAATTGCTGCCATAGATCCTACGATAGAAGGACTAACAGCCTTTATAGCCTCACCAAATAAGCCATTTTGAATTCCCATTTCAACTGTATAAACAATCGATCCACGTAAAAATGATTCACCAGAAGCTGTAATAATTTTTCCGGATGATTGTTTTACACTATTTAAATCTATTTCACCATTCTTTATAAGGTAATCAATTGCTTTATATAATTCAGGAACTAATTGAGTTATAGCGGTTATAGATGCAGCAGTAAGACCTGCTTTCATTGCTTGATTCATATAATTAATGCGAACTTCGTCCATCAATTGTTCTTTTGTAAATCCATGTTTTTCCGCATCAAATCCGTCTTTGTTTATTTCTTTAGCGATTTGTTTTGACTCTTTGATAGATAAAGATTTCGATTCTACACCATTATCATCAGATACCTTACCAGTTAGATGTTCTCTAGTTTCTTTATGAGCTTCCGCAACATCAGTTCTAGTGAGAACGTTGCTAATCTCTCTTCTTCTTGCTATAGCTTTCGCATCGTCTAATTGTTCTGCAGCAATTAATCTTTCTTGTTCATGATATTTTGGTATTCTAGTATCTTTATCCAATAAAGCTTGCATTTGTTCAGCATCTTTTGCTGTGTTTGAATACTTTAAACTATACTGTTTACCAAAATTTGTATCAATGTCAACACTGCCATATCCATTCTCTTTAAGAGTCCATGCTCTATGTTCTGATAATTTTCTTATTGCATCAATATTAAATGTACCTGCATGCCATTCTTCTGCAACAAATCCTTTAAGTTGTTCTTCTCCTAAATTATGGTTTTTAAGTTCATTAAGGCTTTTAATTAGTTTATCAATCTCAGCATTAATGGCTTCTATTCGGTTGTTTTCGAATTTAATCTGATTGTTTTGTAAGACATTATCTGTAAAATCATTTTGGGCTTGAAAACTTGCAAAATCAGCTCCAAGCACTTTTTCCATGAATTCCCAGCCATACCTTACATCATCTAATTGATCCATAGCTGTCACCTACGCATTCATAAATTTTTCTAATCCGTTGCTATATAAATGAATTACACCATAAAACATCATTTGTGTGCTAACATAGCTTTTATCTCTAAGAAAATCTTCTGTCTTCATTGCTAAAATTTTTCCACTTTTTTCAATAGAGGCTACACCTTTAGAAACCTTTAACTTTGCTTCTTTTAGCAAGTTGAATTTTGAATCTTGATTTTCTAATTCATCTTTTGCCTCTATAACAGTAGTTTCTTCATTTTTGTCAGATATCTTCACATTTTTAGGAACTTTATATGCTTCAGGTATAGGTAATTGAGACAACTCATTAATAAATGATAAATAAGCATCTCGATCTGTAAGTACTTTGTTATTAACATTTAAAATTCCTTGATTACCTGCCCAGCCATATTTAATACCATATTTATCAAATTCTACATCTATAACTGGTAGTAATTTATCAGTTCCTTTAATGTCACCTAAGAATAATATTTTCCCTTGAATATTTCCAGGTTTCTTATTGGCCAACCACACTTTTTCTGTCCAACCAACAATATTAATTGAATTATCTCTAACACCTACTACTTGTTCTTCTGTATCATCCTTTGATTCAACTAACTTTTTAAGTTGATTTAAAATCATCTCATCTTTGTAAACAACAATTAATGTTTTTGCAGTATTAAACATTTCAACACTTCCATTCCTATATAACTATTAATTATAACCATCGTTATTTACAGTATAGCATACAGATATATAGTTCACTATAATATTACATAAATGATAATTACAATCCCATCATCTCTTTAACAATCCTATCCGACATCTTAATTGTTCCAACAAGCACTAACATGTTGAATATTGTTTCACCAACATAGCTCCAAACCATAGATACACTTGATGTAGTAGAATCTACTACTGGTGCACTTGTCGCAAAGGCTGAGAAGATAATACAAGCAAGTACAATAATCGCTCCTTCTAAACATACAGCGGCATAGCTTTTAATAAAGGTTAATGCAGTATGTTGGGTGGATTCACTAGCTGAAGAAGCAAGTGGAATAGGGGATATAGCTGTATACATGTATAACTTGAAGAATCTTCCATAAACTGTAAGAATCATGATAAATGATAGTACGGTGATAAAGATAGAACCTAGTAAAGTAACGGCCCATAGTGGTATTGATTCTAAAAATCCTGTATTACTAACGGCATCTACAATTTCTTGAGGAATCACTGTTTCAGTTGAGGTTCCAAGACCAACTGTTTTAGTGATAGAAGAAATAATACCTTGAACAATTTGAAAAATCTTTGTCATAAGTTCCATTCCATAAAGAACTAGTGTTCTTGCGATAATAAATCTAAGAAATAGTTTAAAAGCTTGTTCAGGTCTTTTAATATCTTGCCAACTTGTACATGTTTTAATCATTCCCCATAAAAAGAATAAAACAAGTAGGGCTAGACCAATACCTTGTAGACCATTATGGATTTTCACAATGATTGTCCATATATTTCCACCTTTAAATGTTTCTGGTGATTCTGTAAGTAATAACCATATTTCTGCTAGTTTTGAATTCCAGGTATTTAATGCACTTGTTAGGTTATCGATGATTCCATCCATACACTAACCTACAATGATATTTAATATTTCTTTGGCAAACGTAATAATGATTCCACCCGCAACTGTCATAAATCCATTGGCTCTTTGGCTTGGATCATGACTCTTTAAAGATAAACCCACTTGTACAATTCCAAATCCTAGAAGGATCATGCCAATTGCTCGAATGAGTCCAAACATAAAATCACTAAAGTTATTGATTACAGTAACTGGATCATTGTCGGCATATATAGGTGTAATAAATGCACTTAATAACATGACTGCTATATAAGTAATTGATACTATTCTTTTAATTGTTTTCTTCATTTTTCTTAATCTCCTTTATATATTTTTCTGTTTCTTCCACATCTAATAATTCATATTCATTATTAGAAAGAATGATATCTTGCCAATCATCAATAAAATGATGGGCTTGTCCATGAATATAAGGCTTATGGCCACCATCAAGAGTTTGTTTGATATTAGGATGTTTCAATAAATCATATTTTTTATCCTTGATTGGTCTTTCACCTTTAATAAAAAGAAGTCCGTAATTGTTATCTAATAAACGAACTTCATCAGCTGTTAATAATTCTCTTCCTGTCTGTTGATAATTGGTGGAGTAGTTGCCACTTCTGCCTGAAGATTTACCAAATGTATTGGTATCTAAGGTTTCTTTTCCTAATAGCTCACTAATATATTTATGTGTACTTTGTTCATTGCCACCAAGATAATAGGTTTCATCGCAATTACCAACAATGGATTCCCAACTATCTTTATAAAGGGCTTTGATTTGAGCTAAGTTTTGTAGAATAATCGATACAAATATTTGTCTAGATCGCATGGTAGATAGTAACTTATCAAATTCATCTGGAAGGGCAACATTGGCAAACTCATCCATTAGAAAATGCACGGGAACAGGAAGTTCTCCATTATGAATGATATCGGCCTGGTAATATAACATCTGAAATAGTTGTGTATATAACATACCAATAATGAAATTAAATGTTGAATCATTATCTGGAATAATCGCAAACAAGGCTGTTTTTCTTTCGCCAATTTGCTCAAGTTCCATTTCATCATAGTGGGTAAGGGATGCAAGTTCTTCCAAGTTAAAAGCAGCAAGTCTTACACCAACTGAAATCAAAATAGATTTAGCGGTTCTGCCTGCTGCTTGTTTATATATTTTGTATTGTTTTAGTGCTAGAGAACTTGGATCAACGTTTTCTAATCTTTTAAATAATTCATCTAGTGGGCTTTCGTAATCTTCTTCATCTTCTTTTACATCTGCATAATTAAGCATTTCCATGACCATCGTAAAGTTTTGTTCATCTTCTGGTGCATAGTGATAAAGATACAACATCAATGCTTCAAGTAATGCTGTTTCACTCTTTTCCCAGAATGGATCATTAGTAGAAGATCCTTTAGGTGTGGTATTACGGATAAGATTAGTAATTAGCTTTAAAATATCCTTATCACTTTGAATATAGTGAAAGGGATTATAGCCAAGAGATTTAGACATATCAATCAAATCAATGACTTTGATTTCATATCCATTTTCTTCTAGTAAATAGCCAACACTGCGAATGATTTCACCTTTAGGATCAAGTACTACAAAGCTTGTATTACATTGCATGATATTTGGTTTGGCATAAAATCTTGTTTTACCAGCACCAGAACCACCAATGACAAGGGTATTTAAGTTTCTACGATGCTTTTTACCATTTAGGCCCATTCTTACATTTTGAGAAAAGACTTTATTCGATAAATAATTCTTATCGGCATATTTTTTACATACTTTAAATGGATTGGCCCATTTGGCAGATCCGTATTCTTCATTTCTTCGATAGTTTTTAGATGAAGATAAATAAATACCAATGCCAATTCCATATGTTAGCAAACATACGCCTATTGACTTTAATGAATTGCTTGTCCATTTTATTTGAAATGGATGGGATAAAGCTTCATTTAAATAGGGCAGAGCATTAATGAGTCCTTCATCCATATATGGAGCAATGATTAATCCTAACCAAATGACAGGAATGATTAATAGAATTAAAAATACATATTCATCTTTTCTTTTATCAATAGATATCACCTGCCTCTATTTAAGTTCATTGTTTTATTAGAATCAGCATCACATACTTTAACAATGAGTGAATCGAGAAAATCATAATTTTTTTGAGCTAATCTTTGTTTATCTCTTAAATCAGCAAGAGCACGTACAATGATTCTTCTTTCTGTATCATCAATTTGAATATCTATGATTTCATCTTCTTGTTTCTTAAACCAATTCTTCATAACCTTATCTCGCTTTCTTTTTAGTTTTCTTTTTAACAGGGTATTTGGGTGCAGCAGACTTTAATTGTTCTTCTTTGATATCCTTGAGTTGTTTTAAAACAGAAGGTTTATCCGTGGTAGCTTTTGAATTTTCTCTTTCGACGGTTTTCTTCTTCTCTTTTTTCTTGGATGTTTTTGAAGATGGCTCGAACGGAGTACCGTCCTTGCTTGTTCGAGCTTTTATCGGGTTTTGTTTATCATCCATTAATTGATTTAAAAGTTTGTCATGTTCTTCATCACTCATTGGCTTGATATCTTTTTGTGATAATACACTTTCTCTAATAGCTTTTGTATCAATGGTAGCTAAATCAAATTTATCAACCATTCTGGATATCTTTGAAGCATCTTCTGCTTTGACCATAATATCGACAATGCCATCAGTTTTATCTTTTTCTTTTAATACAGAATAGAGGACACCATAGTGTTTAGCTTCAATACAAAACTTTTCTAAATCTTTATGATGAATCGCAAATACCTTTAATTCTTTACCAGACTTTAATAGATTATCCAGGTTAGTTTTTCCACGAATCTTCTTGTTGTCAGTGATGATGGCATATAATGTAACGGCTAATGATTTAGCTGTTTGGCCGCCAGCTTTTAAACCAATCTCGGCAGCTACTTCAATACCTTCGAGCGTCATCTTCATCATTTGATCGGCTGTATCTGCACTGTTCATAAATGTAAGCTCCTTTCGTATTCTTTTTGATTTTCTTCGCGAATATTTTCTAAATCATTTACTTGTTTTATTTTTTCTTCAATATCAGGAACTCTTTCAATAATATCTTTGCATATTCTTAGTTCCTTTTTCCCATGTGCAATTTTTAAAGAAAGAGTTTCTTTATCATTTTCTAATTGTTCTTTTAATTCATTATTACGACATCTTTTGATTTTGTTGTAGATGGATCTTCTTTGATTGCTCCAAGTATCAACTAATTCATTCATACTTGTTTGGAAAGCAAGTACATCATCCATTGTTTCAATATCATGCTTACCTACAAAAGTGTTTTGTTCCGTTATCTTTTTCAAGTAAATCAAATCCTTTCTAATTTCTGGACTAATATAAGTTTCTTTGCTTCCTTTTTTACGATATATTCCAAGCATAAAACAATATTTGATATACATAGCCTTAATTCCTTTTGCCTTAGGCTTGTTGGGATCAGGAATATATTCTTCGCTTTTAATAAAATCAGAAACAGGTTCAAGAGAATGCAAAATACTAGAGTTTAATCGATTCATGATGTATTCCTTGTCGTATTTTTTACTATTTGAAAGTTTATAAAAGCGAAAAGGTCTTTTAGCTTGAGGATGTTTTATAGTCCAATGTGTTTTTGATAAATCAACCTCATAGCCCATAGCTTCTAATCCTTCTTGAAATTGATCTAGGTCTCTTGCGTAAGATAAAACGGAATCCACGTCGTACCTTATAATCTTACGAAAGTAGATTCCGTCATTCTTTTCTGCATTCCATTCGCCATAATTCATTGCCTTACCTTTTGGTTTATCAATAACACTTAATCCATATTCTTTACATATCGCATCATTGATTTCACGGAAGTGATCAATATCAGTTTTCTTGTTATCATATTTTTTACCATCTACCCAGGAAACCGAATTGACTACAAAATGATTATGCAGATGCTGCTTGTCTAGATGTGTGGAAACAACAACTTCAAATCGATTTCCCCACATTTGCTTGGCAAGCTTTACACCTAGTTCATGACACTGATCTGGTGTAAGTTCTTTTGGTTTAAAGGATTGTACGGCATGAAAGGCGAGTCTTCCATCCATTTTGTTGTAGGAAAGCTTTGTATTCATCATTTGGGATAATGCAGTTTTAGGATCACAATTTATTCCTGTGATATATTCTTTTTCATTTGTCTTGTAGCCTTGGGTAGTATAGGTTAATACTTCTTTTAATCCATCGCTTATTTCTTCTTTGGTTTTATCTTCATTTTTAATGTAATTAAGGACACGATTTAAATCATCTTTTACTGCCCATATTTTGGTAATTGCCATAGCTCCTCCTCTAAAATAGTTTGTAGGCTCATTAAATTGAACCTATAAATTAAAAAAGGCAAGAATTTCTTCTTACCTAATCTTATTTATCACCTTTACTTTTTAAGTAATATCCACCAGTTTTATTGGAACCACGATGTTCAATATAGTTGCTTAAGTTCCTTTTCAATTCATTTTTTATCATATCTCTGCTTACTAGTGGTAGCTTCGCTTGGATTAACTCCGTTAGTTTTATTGTGCTGATTCCTGGATTAAGATTTAAAATCCTCATTATTTCTAATCCTAAATCACTTATTGGGTCATTTATTGGGTCATTTATTGGGTCATTTATTGACTCATTTATTGACTCATTTATTGACTCATTTGAAATATAGTTAATATTTGGAGGGATTACGAAAAAGAAATTTATTTTATTGTGGCTTATTTACAAAACTTATTTAGTTATATCTATCGGCTGACGAATCAAAATCATAATCTGATTGATTTGATCTTGTAGTAATTCAAAATCTGCTTGGTATTGAACATGATCTGGTTCATTTATTGATAATTGATAAATATCATTTGAGATATTTCTTAAAATCATAATCGTATCAATTAATTCTTCACTAGGTGCTGCACGTGGTACTAGACCATTAATAATCATTCTTAGATATGATTCTCTAGTTAGCTTGGATTGTCTAACAAGTTGACTTAAGTGTTGTAATTCCTCATCATTCATCTTGATTTCAATTCTGTTATTTCTTCTTCTCATAATCTTTATAGGTTGCTCCTTGAATTAATATAAGAAATGTAATTCCAACAAATATGCCGGTGCAAAAGATTAACAAATAAAGTAATAATTCAATGTTCATTTTGATATTCCTCCTAGTATTGGGTCTTAGGGATATTCCCTAAATATATGTCTTTGGTCGGTCAAAGACGTTGCTTGCTACAAATGTAGACAATTATTTGGCTACATCTTTCTTTTTAGATGGAATTAAACCTGATAATTCAGATTCCATCTTTTCTAATACTTCTTTCTTTTGATTTAATAGTTTTAAAGTTGAAGTAAGTGTTATATTTTCTTCATTTAATTGTTCGAGTTTCTCATCGTTTTTCGCTTTTCTAGCTTCATAATATTTGATTTTCTTTAGGATATCTTCGTACTTTATCATGTTAAAAATTCTCCTAATGTAAGATTTGCGAATATTGTTGTTTATGCATTCGCTTTTGATAATCATCCGCTTTTTCTAAAATACGATCTTGTTTTGAGTAATGGTAAATTGTATCTGATAGTCTTTGACTTTCATCGACAATCGTATTATTTACATAATTCAATGTGTTTTTAACATGTTCTTGATTTAGACTTGGCGAGTCACTTAAAACTAAAACTTCATCTGTTGAAGATGGGATGATGTATAAATCATGATCTAACTTACAAGCAATTTCATTTAACAGATTTGGATAAAACATGGATGCTGCTCCATCTGTTTTATGTTCGTTTGTAACGATAATAAGTTGTTTATCTTTTTGCTGATAAGCGATATTTTCAGGTACACCTAATAGAAAAGTTTCAATCGGCATAATCTTTGGAACCATGATTTTAGGTGACGAGATAAGCGCATCTTTATGAAGGGTAGCTATATCAATTCCGTACGTACCCATCATTTGATTAGTAACCTTTGCCGAACAAAAACGTTCTTCTGTTGTTTGTATCATGATGCGATATACGATGGCTAAATCACCAACAAGTGTATGAGGTATAGTTTCTAATTCCTTTTTATTAGTATTCGCATTAATAACATTTATAAATAGATAATCTTTAATGTTTTCATAACTAAGTAGCGCATTTATGTTATTTAGAACTTTCTTGTTTTCTATCATATGCTTCCTCCTTTGTTAATTCTTCCAAATAAAAAGCCAATCGTTTTTCTTGATTGGCATTGGTAAATTCTTCAAATAGAATTGTTATTTCCATGATTATTCATTCTCACTTTCTGGATACAAACCATAAAAGAAATCGTCTGTATCAACTTCTTCTACTTCATGTTCATAACCTTCAATCGCAATAACCATCCATTCAATAATGTCATCATACATAGCTTGTTTAGCTTCGATTAGAGCTTTAATTCCTTCTTGATAGGTGATGTTTTCTAAAAGATTATCAGATGAGTCTTTTGAAAATGTATATTCTGTGATTACTTCTTCAATGGAATCTAGCATTAATAATTGTGCTACTACGATTTGTTTATCTTCATCTATAAGATTTGAATAGTTAAAAAATTTAGTGTTGTAAGTCATTCTTTTTTCCTCCTTCAGACTTATTAATTTCTGTTTCTTCAATTTCAATTGAAACAGTGTTGCCAAATAGACTGGCCATTAATTCTGAATCATTTTTAGTTGATTCATAAGAATCGATATATTCTTGATCTACTAAATGAAATTCTTTCTTTTTTGATTTTTCACTTTCTACAAGTTCAGTTGCCGTTATCTTTAAGGCGGCTTCTTCATTTAAATCTAATGTATCTGGTGTTTTATTTAGATCCATCAGCAATAATGTTTCGTTAAAGAGAATTGGTTCTTCCTCTTTTAAGGCTTTCATTTGTTTAAACATAATGTTTAGAAATTGCTTTTTAACTTGATCATTAACTAATACTTCTACGGGTTGATCCAGGATATCTTTATAATGTTTTGATGGAACAACTGTCGGAAGTTTTGTATCAGGGTTGATGTAGGAATAGGTCATGCGACTAATGTTGTCACAGACTTCTTTGATCTTCATTTTTTGAAATAAATCGAATTGTTTGTTCAAAATATGTTGCCTCTACTTTCTTAAATTCGAATAACAAAAAAGACGAGTTTTTATTTAACTCGTCTTCGATTACAATTCTTTGCTTTTTATAGGTTTTAGATAATTCTTTTTTAAAGTTCTCTCATTTTCAAAAAAGGTTTTTTCTGATTTTGAAAGAACATGATTTTCTAATTTTAATTCAGTTAGCTTTAATGTACAAATTAAATCAGCTACTTAATTCCATTACGCACCCTCAATTTTCCAAAAGAAATGGCGGGTGTCTTACCCGCCTTTGTGTGGACCCGGGTCTTTCGACCAGCCCTAGCTTTTAAAAGTTTTTTTACACTTCTAATATAGCTAAATAAGGCTTTAAAATCAAACTTTTTTCATTTCTTGTAATTCTTCATTTATGTCTTTGTATTTGTTTGGATGTTTATCTATACATTGATATTTAT
>CAVLCI010000075.1:0-10244 GCA_963661415.1 Bifidobacteriaceae bacterium
CATTATGTGGATATAAAGAAAGCTTCTTTGAAATTAAGAAAGAAAACTATTAATAAAGTAATAACCCCTTTAGTTGTAATAAGTAACTGAAGGGGTTATGTGTATTATGTTAGAATTCGAGACTATTCTCATTTAACAAAAAATCATAAATATTCATGAATAGCACTCCTTTGTCATTGTAGTATGGCTTTGGAGTGTTTTTTGTAATGATGATTCGTTTAAAGAAATCTCCAGTTGAAAATAATGAACGTTGTTCTTGTTCCATTTTTGCTTCATCAGGTATCGCATATGCTGATTGGATGTAATAACGTTTGGATGCTTTGTTGCAAACAAAATCAATTTCTAATTGCTTTCTTGTTTGTTTTCCTTCAACGTTTCGTGTTCTTTCTTCTACGACTCCAACATCAACGGAATATCCTCTTGCACGTAGCTCGTTGTAGAGGATATTTTCCATTACATGTGTTTCTTCTATTTGTCTAAAATTTAGTTGTGCATTTCTTAATCCAATGTCTTCAAAATAATATTTCACTGGTGTTCCAATATATTTTCTACCTTTTACATCATAGCGATTTGCTTTTGATACAATGAAGGCATCTTCTAAGTATTCAATATATTGCTTAATCGTATTTGTACTTATATCAGAATGAATAACACTTTTAAATGTAGCTTCTATCTTTGTTAAATTTGTTAAAGAACCAATTGATGAGGCAAGGATATTTACTAAGTCTTCTAATTCTACTTTTTTATCAATGCGATAACGATCAACGATATCAACTAAATATGTTTCAGTAAATAAACTTGTAAGGTATTTTGCTTTTTGTTCATCAGATTGCATTGTAGCGACAAGTGGTAGTCCACCATATACCATATATTCATTCCATCCTTCATATTTATCACCGTTATATGCTTGCATGAATTCTTTATATGTTAATGGATAGATGTGTATTTCATCTCCTCTTCCTCTAAATTCGGTAATGATATCTTTTGATAGAAATTTAGAATTACTACCTGTTACATATACATCAGCATTTTGAATATGTAACAATGAATTTAATATTTCTTCAAAATCTTTAATCATTTGTACTTCATCTAGCAAAATGTAATATGGATTGTCATCGACAATTAAAGATTTTATATATTCATAAATAGTATCTGGATCTCTATATTTTTTATTTTCTCTTTGGTCTAACTCGATTGTAATGATATGAGATTCAGGTATTCCTTGTTCTAATAGATAATTTTTAAAAATAGTGAATAACAAATAGCTTTTTCCAGATCTTCTTATTCCAGTTACAACCTTAATCATTCCATTTCCCATTCTTATCATTAAATCATTTAAGTATTTGTCTCTTTTGATAATCATATGCATTACCTCCTGTAGAAACTGATAAAAGCTGTCACATGTGCCATTGAATTTCAATTTATCTGTATATATTATACAAGTTATTTTTTTATGAATACAGATTTTATTCGAGAAAAACTGTCACATGTGACATAAATTCTCAACAAATACTTTCGAGTTTCTTGGGTGCCATTATTGAAAAATTAGTTACTCTTTAATGCTAAAATAAAAGGGATATAAAAAGCCTATATAAATAAATGTGTGGAGGATTACGAAATGGCAGAACAAGAAAATAGTAAAGATTTAATTAGTGTATTGTGGAGTGGAGCAGATATTCTTCGCTCTAAGATGGATGCAAACGAGTATAAAGACTACTTACTTGGAATTGTATTCTATAAGTATCTTTCAGATTCATTCTTAATTAAAGTATATGATCTTCTCTATGATGAAAAACCATCTAGTCTAACAGAAGCTTTAAATGCTTATAAAGAAGCTTTAGAAGATGAAAGCGCTGAAGAGCTAAAAGAACAAATTATGGATGAATGTCATTATGTTATTGAACCAGAACTTACTTATACTGCATTTGCTGATGCGGCAAGAAATAATGCGTTTAATAGAGAAAAGTTACAAACGGGATTTAATAACATTGAACAGAGTGATCCTATCTTTGCTGATTTGTTTGCAGATATTGATCTTTACTCAAATCGTTTAGGTGCTGGAGATCAAAAACAAAGTGATACTATAGCTAGTCTAGTCAAGGAAATTGATAAAGCAGACCTTTTGAATTCTGATGCAGAGATTTTAGGTAATGCCTATGAATACTTGATTGGTCAATTTGCCTCAGAAACAGGTAAGAAAGCTGGTGAATTCTATACACCACAAGCAGTATCTAAACTTTTGACAAAGATTGCTATTCTTGGTCAGGAAGATAAGAAAGGTTTATTAGTATATGATCCATGTATGGGATCAGGATCCTTACTTTTAAATGCAAAAAAATATGTAACGGAACCAAAATACATTAAATATTATGGTCAAGAACTTAATACTTCTACTTATAATCTTGCAAGAATGAATATGTTCTTACATGGCATAGCAGCAGAAAATCAGAAACTTCGTAATGGTGATACATTAGACGGAGATTGGCCAACAGATGAAGAAACAGATTTCAATATGGTTTTAATGAACCCACCTTATTCTGCAAAATGGAGTGCAGCATCAGGATTCTTACAGGATGAACGCTTTAGTGATTATGGTGTCTTAGCGCCAAAATCAAAAGCAGATTATGCTTTCCTATTACATGGACTCTATCATTTAAAGAACAATGGAACAATGGCTATTGTCCTTCCTCATGGTGTACTTTTCCGTGGTGGTTCAGAAGGAGAGATTCGTGAAAAATTACTTCGCTCAGGTAATATCTATGCTGTTATTGGTTTACCTGCAAACCTTTTTTACAATACTTCTATTCCAACTTGTATTATCGTGTTGAAGAAACATAGAGATGGTAGAGATGTATTGTTTATTGATGCATCAAAGAAATTTGAAAAAGGCAAGAAACAAAATGCTATGACTGATGCTCATATCGATGAAGTACTAGAACTTTATAAAAAGAGAGAAACTGTAGATAAAGAATCTTACCTAGCAAGTTTTGAAGATGTTGAAAAGAATGATTTCAATCTAAACATTCCTAGATATGTAGATAATTTTGAAAAAGAAGAAGAGATTAATCTAGCTTCACTTTTAACAGATATGAAGAAAACAGACGAAGAGCTAGAACGTGTACAAAATGAATTTGTAAATCAACTAAAAGATCTTACATCTTCAGATTCAGATATTATGACATCATTAAATGAATTGATTGAAAAGATGGAGGCCTAGATTATGGAAAAACCTAAAATTAGATTTAATGGTTATACCGAAGATTGGGAACAGCGTAAGGTTTCAGAGGTTTCAGAAATTTATGCAGGTGGAACTCCAAGCACAGGGATTGATAGATATTGGTATCCTAAAGAAATTCCGTGGTTATCCTCTGGTGAGGTGCACAAAAAATACATAACCTATACAGATAATAAAATTTCTGTTGAGGGAATGAATAACTCAAGTGCAAGAATGATTCCGAAAAATTCTGTTTTAATTGCATTAGCTGGACAGGGAAAAACCAGAGGAACAGTGGCAATAAATCGTATTCCGCTTACAACCAATCAGTCAATAGCTGCTATGACATTTTCTGAAGAAATAGTCCCTGAATTTGTTTTTAGCAACCTTGAAAATCGATATGAAGAAATTCGCAGAATGTCTTCTGGAGATGGTTCAAGAGGTGGTTTGAATAAACAGTTAGTTGGCAATATAGTAATTCCGTACACATCAAAAGAGGAGCAACAGAAAATTGGAGCGTATTTCTCCAATCTTGATAACCTCATCACTCTTCACCATCATAAGCAAAATTGGCTAATAAAAAGCACATTTTATATACTAATAACTATAAAGGAGATAAAAATTATGCCAGAGTTAGAAAATATTATAGAAAAAAAGTTGATTGATCAGTTAGTTTATGGAGATTCCCAATGGACATATAGGGGAGATTTGAAAACAGAAGAAGATCTCTGGAATAATTTTAAATATATCTTAGAGCAGAATAATAAGGATCGTTTAAATGGTGAATCTTTATCAGATGCTGAATTTGAACAAGTTAAGAACCAATTACAGTTCTCAAGTTTCTACAAAGCTGGCGAGTGGTTAGTAGGCGAAAATGGCAAGGTTATGGTTCATGTACAACGTGATACGGAGCGTTTGCATCTAGTAGTAATGAATCATGAACATATTGCTGGTGGATCTAGTGTATATGAAGTTATTAATCAATATACTGCTTTAAAGGAAGAAAACGCTGCTTTGGTAAATGCTACTACAGTGAATCGTAATCGAAGATTTGATGTTACATTAATGATCAATGGGCTTCCTATGATTCATATAGAGCTAAAAAATAAACAACATTCCTATATGGAAGCTTTTAATCAAATCAAGAAATATATAGGAGAAGGAAAGTTTACTGGTATCTTCTCTGCAGTTCAAATGTTTGTGGTAAGTAATGGTGTAGATACTAAATATTTTGCTGCGGCGAGTGATACAGAACTAAATGCTAAATTTATGAGTGGTTGGGTAGATAAAAATAATAATCCAGTTACTGATTATTTGGATTTTGCTAAGAGTGTTTTACGTATTCCTGAAGCTCATGAGATGATTGCTCGTTATACAGTGTTAGATGAGGATGCTAAGAGATTAATCATTCTAAGACCATATCAGATTCATGCTATTGAATCTATTCGCGAAGCATCTAAATCTGGAAAGTCAGGTTTTGTATGGCATACTACAGGATCTGGAAAAACATTAACTTCGTATAAAGCTACTAGAAATCTATTGATGGATATTCCTTCAATCGATAAGACCATTTTCGTTATTGATAGAAAAGACCTAGATACGCAAACTACTATGGCTTTCCAAGCTTATGCTAATAACGATTTGATTGATGTAGATGAGACAGATAATGTTAACGATTTGAAGAAAAAACTTAAATCGGATGATCGTCAGGTAATTGTTACTACTATTCAAAAGTTGCAAATTCTTATCAGTAAGCGATTAAAAGAAGGTACACCTGAATATAGTAAGATTAAAAATTTAAGAATTGCCTTTGTGGTTGATGAATGTCATAGGGCTGTTACGCCAAAGACTAAGCGAGAGTTAGATAGTTTCTTTGGAAGATCTTTATGGTATGGGTTTACAGGGACACCAAGATTTGCTGAAAATCCATATCCACAAATGGGTGACTTACCACGAACAACAGAGGCACTATATGGAGAATGCCTTCATAAATATACAATTCAAAATGCTATACATGATTCAGCTGTTTTAGGATTCCAAGTAGAACATAATGGTCCTAAAAATATTGATGATGAGACAAATGCTGCCGCTTATGAGAATGAAACACATATGCTCCGAGTACTGGATATTATTTTAAATAAGTCATACCACAAGCTAGGATTCCAAAATGGTAAAGGTATGACTTATGAAGGACTTTTAACTACTAGTTCTATTCAAATGGCTCAAAAATATTATGATTTGTTAACACGTGTCAAAAATGGTGAAACAGAGATTGTTATAGATGAGAAGATAAAGCAAGTTCTTCCAGATTTTCCAAAGTTTGCAATTACTTATTCTGTATCGGAAAATGAGGAAGGATCTCACGTAAACCAAGAGAAGATGCAAAAAGCATTAGATGATTATAATCGGATGTTTGGTACAAAGTTTGATACAGCTCAAATCACAGGATATAATGCCAATCTTAATAAGAGACTAGCTAGAAAAGATTCGAAGTACAAAAGCAGAAATGAACAATTAGATTTAGTTATTGTGGTGGATCGATTGTTAACAGGTTTTGATGCTCCTTGTATGTCTACAATCTTTATTGATAGACAACCTATGGGGCCACATGATTTAATACAGGCATTTTCTAGAACCAACCGTATTTATGATAAGAATAAGACATATGGACAAATTGTTACGTTCCAAGCACCAAAGCTTTTTAAAGAATCAGTAGATAATGCTGTAAGGTTATATTCTGCGGGAAGTACTGAGATTGCACTTATGTCAGAGTGGGAAGAAATTGAACCTGCTTTTAGAAAGGCTTTAGAAGCTGTTAAAGTATGCGCAGAAAAACCTTCGGATGTACAAGCAATGTCTGTAAAAGAAAAGAAACTTTTTGTAAAACTTTTCCAAGAGTTTGATAATCTCTTTGCACAATTGAAATCCTTTACTAGATATAATGACAATATGCTAGGTAGCTATGGTATTTCCTTAGACGAATATATAGATTATGCGGGAATATATCTCAATGTAAAAGAAGAATTAAAAGAAGAAAAAACTGGTGATGACGATAATGATGTGGAAATTGATCAAGACTATGAGTTAATGGCTTATAGCAATACTAAGATTGATTATGAATATATCATTAATTTAATTCAGAATATCGTTACTCCTAGTGATGATGCTGAATCTGTAACTCCAGAAAAACGTAAGAAGCAAATTGAAGAAGTAAAACAATACGTAGAAGAGTTAAGAAAAGATAATCCAAAGGTAGCAGATATCATGACAAACCTGATTGCTGATATCGAGGAAGATGAGAATAAATACAAAGGTCAGTCTATTTTGAATATTGTAGAAAACATGAAACTAGAATGTATCAATAGAGTGATTACAGATTTCTGTGCTACATGGTATGCATCAAAAGAAGATGTAATGTATGCTGCTTTACATTACAGAAATGGAGAAATACCAAATGCTAGTGTGATTAAAGCAACTATTGATTATGCTAGTTACAAGGAAAGTCAAGAAAAAACACTTCCAAAATTTATGTATTATAAGAAATGTATGGAAGAATTGAAGAAAACTTTAGATGAAGAAATTAAGCCGTTACTCAGTAATTACTAGGTTTTAAATAGAAAATACATTTTTGAAGTAGTTGTTTAGGTCAGCGTAAGTTGTTTCAAGAAAGGATGGTAGCTTATGCAAGATGATATGAACAATAAACAACTGTTTTTCGAATATTACAAACAATGGATTGATGTATACAAAAAAGGTGCAATTAGAGATGCAACTTTAGCAAAATACATGATGACACAGAAATGGTTAGAGAAATTAGCTCCAGATTTAAAAGTGTGTGAAGTGACAAGAACGACTTATCAGAAACTTCTTAATGATTATGCTAAAGAGCATGAAAGACAAACGACTCTAGATTTTCATCATCAGTTAAAAGGTGCAATTTTAGATGCAGTAGATGAAGGATTAATTGAGAGAGATCCTACAAGGAAAGCAATTATTAAAGGAAAAACACCTAGAGTAAAGAAGATTAAATACTTAAATCAATTTGAACTACATACCTTAATTGCACATCTAGACATTAAGGAAGAAGTGAATTGGGATTGGTTTATTCTTTTAGTAGCTAAGACCGGTATGAGATTCTCAGAAGCTTTAGCCATTACTCCAGGGGATTTTGATTTTGCTAGACAGACTTTATCTATCAGCAAGACATGGGATTATAAAGGCGATGGCGGATTTCAACCGACAAAGAATAAGTCATCTGTACGAAAAATACAGATTGATTGGCAAATTGTTGTGAAGTTCTCAGAACTAATCAAAGGAATGCCAGAAGATAAGCCTATCTTTGTTGGAGAAACAAAGATTTATAATTCAACAATAAATGATGTACTAACTAGACATTGTAAGGCATGCGGTATTTCTGAAATCTCTATTCATGGTTTAAGACATACGCATGCTTCTTTGTTATTGTTTGCTGGAGTTTCGATTGCAAGTGTAGCAAGAAGGCTAGGACATGCAAGTATGACAACAACCCAGAAAACTTATTTGCACATTATACAGGAACTCGAAAACAAAGATGTAGATCTGGTAATGAGGACATTATCAGGATTATAAAATCAGATTAATGAGTTGAAACACTTACGCTGATTTTAAGAAATAATGAAAGGCAAATTTTTAATTTACATTGCCATATTTTGTATTAATTCGATCTATTTCTTCTTGGATGATATTTCCAAAAGTACGATCATCTATTTCTTTACTCTTTGTTGCAGCAACTGATTCATCAGCAAATGCGTCAAATATTGCTTGTTTGTGTTCTAAAGTTGACATTATTTTTTCGTCAACTGTGCCTTCACATAAAAGACGATAAACAAGGACGTTTCTAGTTTGTCCCATACGATATGCTCTTGAAATAGCTTGATTTTCAATGGATGGTTTAAATTGTGGTTCACAAATCACTACTACACTTGCAGATTGAATATTTAATCCTGTTCCACCAGACTGTATTTGTGCTACAAGAACAGTCCCGGCTGGAGCATTATCAAATTCATCTATAATTTCTTGCCTGCGTTGAGGGGACACGGACCCGTTAATTGGACCAGTACACTTTTCTCCTAGTAATTGTGTTACCTTATGGATGGTATCTAAGAAGAAAGAAAATACAATTACTTTACGGTTTTCGGCTTCGGCTTCTTTAACGAGTTCAAGTAATCTTGAAGCTTTAGAAGAATCTTTTAAATCTTTTACATTCCAGGACACTTTCCTTACTTCTGCATAATTTTTTGAGAGAATTGCGTGTTCATAAGCGACTTCTTCATTATGCTTTAATCTACACCATTCTTTATTCTCAATTAAATCAGGCAATTCGGTTAGAACGTCTTCTCTCTTTCTACGATAATAAACAGGAGCAACTGCTGCTCTAAATTGTGGAGCCGAAGACATAAATGTCATATCTTTAACTTGTGAAGCAATGTTTGGTTGAAGAATACGTATAAGAGATACCATTTCATCAACTTTATTTTCTAATGCAGTACCTGTCATAAGTATTAAACGCTTAGTATGTTTACTGATATTCATTACATTTATAGTTCTTTTTGCGTCAGGATTTTTTATATAATGTGCCTCATCAACTACTAATAACTCAAATTTAAAATCATCTGGGAAGGTAAAAATTGCTGTTGTTTCATATGTAGTTACAGCAACGCCTCCAGTTTTCATCCAAGATTCTAGTGCCACTTCACGATCATCTCCATGAATTTTAGTAACACTAAGTAGGCTCATTTTTTTGATTTCTCGACACCAATTTGTAATAACACTAGCTGGGCAAACAACAATAAAATGTGTTCCGCCAGTATTGCGAAGAGAAACCATCGTTGCAATGGCTTGAACAGTTTTTCCTAAACCCATTTCATCACCAAGCAATATTCTTTCTTGATGAAGAGCATATTTAACGCCCCATTCTTGATATCGTCTTAATTCGCATAGAAGCCCATCTGGAAAGAAACATTCTTCCTGAATTTCACGTGCAAGATCCTCAGGAAGTCCATACATTGAATCATCATTTCCAAGTACACCAGGGTTGATATCTTCCAAATAATTGAAAAAACGGACAGAATTTGCTTCGAAATCTTGCCAAGCTTCACTGTTTGTACTTTTATCAATTTCAGCAAAACTTGCAATTAGTGATTCTGCTTCAATTCCATAGGCACCATCAATAATAACGGTTAGAATATCATATGCTTCTGTAGCTTTATCTCTTTTATCTTCTGATGAAAATAACCATTTAAATATACCTGTAGAAGAATTTAAGTCTTTTAAAGCACAATTAATTGTTTCTTCATTTTCTTCAAATAGCTTGTTGCACTCATCTGCAATCATTTGGCATTTATGATATCTCGAAAGTGCTAGTACAAGTGCTGTTGCTTCTTGAGAACGATTGTCAGTACTTAGCTTGATTTTTATTCCTTCGCTAACTTTTGAAATGATTTCATTTACTGTTTCTTTAATTAATCGAGCAGAATCTTCAGTTATTCCAGGAGCAGACGCAATTGAGGATATTGATTCTGTTGAAATGTCAGCTATTGTTTTATAGCCATACTCTCTTAGTTTCTTAACTCTAATTCCTCTTTTGTCTCGGTTTACTTCCTCAATTGGAATATCTGAGAGCACTTTTAAAACCTCTTTTGTTACTAAAACATCTGATGCTTCTTTGACCTTTATTCGATAATCCTCCACAGAAGAAACAGCATTATTCATTTTTTTAATTATATTTTTATGACCTTTAATTAATCGGTATGCATCAATAGTGCTGAAAGGTCTTGCCATTACGATTCCTCCTTCTGTAGTTTTATAAATTAACATTTATAGCAATATATGATAATTATAAGCAAAAAGCTAATTCTTTCGTGCAATTTATTGCATACATGAATATAAAAAGAGACTTAGCTTCTTAAAAAAAGTTAAGCCTAATAAATGATAAGAATTATTTCTTATAAATATGATCTAATGCTTTAGAAACAGCAGTAGCGATGATTCC
>CAVLCI010000076.1:0-10158 GCA_963661415.1 Bifidobacteriaceae bacterium
GAAATGAGTTATTGATACTTCTTTTCTTTTTAGTTATACAAATCTTACAAAGTTAAGGGTCTTCTTGTTAAGCTCATGTTAAGCGCTAACAAAGCCTCTTGAAAATGTTTTCATAATTACATATAATATAAAAAGTAGGTAATAAGGAGAACATATGGACGCATTAATTTTAGATTTGGCGAATGTGTCTGCACAAATTCTTCCAATTCTTGGGGCAGTCGCACTCATATTTCTATGTATATTATTAAAAAAAGTATGGGGTTTGATTGATACGATCAACGAGTCCGTAAAGAATCTTGATCCAACAATCAAAGATGTTGAAAAGAGCATGGAAAAATTGCAGGCACCATTGGATACTGCAGTGAAATATTCTCATTCATTGGATAAAGTACATGATAAAACTGGTGAAATGTTATCCAAAGCTACAGATTTCGCTAGTGAGAATATGAGTAAGCTTCAAAGTACATTAGAAGAGAAATTTAAAAATGGAGAAGAAAAAGTAGTAGAAGTGGAGGATAATGACAATGAGTGAAAATAATAATAAAAACATTGACTTCAATGATGATAAAGAACCTATTGAATCCATTGAAAAAACAGTTGAAGATCTCAAAAAGAAGATTGCTGAATTGAGTGAAGAAAAAGAAGCAGAAGCTGTTTCTGAAGATACAACAGATGGAAACAAACAAAAGATTCAAGAAATCAAAGACGCTACAGTGAATACTGTTATGACTTCGATTAATGATATTAAAGAAAAAGCACAACAAGTATCTAATGATCCAGAAGTTCAAAAAACAATTACATATATTAAAGAAAATGCAGTGAAAGCAGTTGAAATCGCTAAGGGAAAAATTGATGAGATTTCAAAAGATCCTAAAGTAAAAGAATATAAAGATAAAGCAGTTGAAACTTTAAAGAATGCTTCTGATTCTGCAAGCAAATATGTTGATGAACATTTAGATGAAAAAACAAAGTCAGATCTAACAAATGCATATGATACTGCTAGTAAAGCTGTCAGTGAAGGAACAAAGAAAATCGTTGTTGCGGCTGATGAATTCATCAACAAACCTGAAGTTCAAGATAAAATCACAAAAGTAAAAACAGGGGCTAATGATATTGTTGAAAAAGGAACGGATGCAATTAAAAGCTTCTTTAATAGAGAAAAGTAAGAGGGTATTAGTCAATGAAACGTGTAACGATTTACGATGTTGCTAAAGAAGCTGGCGTTTCTTTAGCTACGGTATCTAGAGTAATTAATGGTAGTAATGTAGTAAAAGGTGGAACAAGAGAAAGAGTACAGGCTGCAGTTGATAAATTGGGTTATAAACCAAATGCAATTGCACAAGGTCTAGCATTACAAAAATCAACAACAATTGGTTTGGTCGTTCCAGAAGCTTCTTTTACATATACTGGACAAATCATCAATGGTTTGATTGATGTTGCGAAAATCTATAATTACAATATTATGTTGCATACGATTACTGCTGGTATTACAGATATTTCATCTGTTATTGAAGATATCATTAAATCTCATGTGGATGGTGTAGTAATTTACAATGATAAATTGAAAGTAGAAGAAGTAACAGAATTATCAAAATATAACATTCCAATTGTAATGATTGGTAATAAAGTAGATGGTGAAAGAATTTGTTCTGTTTATGTTGATATTGAAAAAGCTATCTATGAATTAACAAGTAAATATCTAGAAGAAGACAAAGATAAGATCGCTATCATTGAAGATCGTAAGAATCCTTATACTTGTGAACAAATGATTAGTGGTGCAGAAAAAGCATTTAAACAAAGAAAGAAAAAGTTTAATGGCTTCTTAAAGATTCCTGCAGAAGATAGAACTTCATATAGCTTTTTATGTAAACATTTAAAAGATCATCATTATGATTTGATTATTGCTAATCGTGATTCTCAAGCAATGGCTGTTATTAATGCCGCAAGAGAAAATGAAGTGGCTGTTCCAGATACAACGGAAGTGGTATGTGTGATTGATTCTAAGTACAATACAGTTGTTAGACCACAGATTTCATCCTTCTCTATTCCTAGTTATGATTTAGGTGCTGTTAGTATGAGAGTGATGACAAAGATGCTTCAAAGTGAAGATGAACAAGAAGATTCTATTGAATTATCTTATTTATTTACACCTAGACAATCTACGAAGGATTGACAAATAGTTCAACTTCTATAAAATAAACATGGCGAAGAAAAGGACAAGTAGTCTTGATGTATTTGGTAAGAGAAATCCTGGCTGGTGAAAAGGATAGAAATACATGAATGATGAATACACCTTGGAGCTTTTTATCTCAAAAGGTAAAACGAAGCGACCTCGTTACGGTCAAGATAGAGTGTACATGTTATATGTAAACTAAGGTGGTACCGCGCTTACTAGCGTCCTTAGATTTGAGGACGCTTTTTTATATGGCGTTCTAGAAAAAAGGAGAACGAAAATGGATTTTATTGATGAATTAAAATGGAGAGGTCTTGTTAAAGATGTAACAGACTATGAAGGTCTTGTGAATGCATTGAAAGGAAATGTGACAGTTTATTGTGGATTTGATCCAACTGCTGATTCCTTACATGTTGGTCATCTTCAACAAATTATTTTATTAAGAAGATATCAAGATGCAGGTCACACACCAATTGCTTTATGTGGTGGTTTTACAGGTATGATTGGGGATCCTAGACCTACAACAGAAAGAAAATTATTAACACATGAAGAAGTGCTTTATAATGCTGAATGCATTAAGAAACAATTAAGTAAGTTCTTGAAGTTTGAAGGTGACAATGCCGCAATTATGGAAAATAACAATAATTGGCTTGGTGAAATGTCATTATTAGATTATTTAAGAGATTATGGTAAATTGTTTAACATTGCATACATGTTACAAAAAGATACAATTAAGAAGAGATTAGATTCTGGTCTATCTTATACAGAGTTCTCTTATACGATCTTACAAGCAATGGATTTCTTGCACTTATATCAAGCACATCATTGTCAGATTCAAATTGGTGGTTCTGATCAATGGGGAAACTTAACAAGTGGTATGGAATTAATTCGTAAAGTAGAAGGTGATGAAGCAAAAGTTTGGGGCATTACTTCACCACTTATTACAAAGAGTGATGGTTCTAAATTTGGTAAATCAGAAGGTAAGAATATTTGGTTGGATCCTGAAAGAACAAATGCATATGAATTCTATCAATTCTGGTTAAATACACCAGATACAGATGTTGTAGATTATCTCAAGCGTCTATCATTAAGAACACCTGAAGAAATTGAAACATTATCAAAATGTGTAGAAACACAACCAGAAAAACGTGAAGCGCAAATCGCTCTAGCAGAAGAATTAACAGAAATGGTACATGGTGCAGAAGGACTAGCTACTGCTAAGAAGATTACAGAAACATTCTTCCATGGAGATATCATGTCTTTATCTGTTGAGGAAATGAAAGCTGGTCTATCCGATGCGAAAAAGTATGCTGCGGAAGATGGCATGTTGTTAATTGATGCATTGGTTGGTGCAGAAGTTGCGAAAAGTAAAGGCGAAGCTAGAAGATTGATTCAACAAGGTTCTATTTCTGTTAATGGTGAAAAAACAACAGACTTAGAAAAGAAATTGAATCAAAGTGAAGCAGTTAACAATGAATTCACAATTTTGAAAAAAGGTAAGAAGAATTATTTTGTAATTACATTCTAATAGGATTGTTATAGAAGGAAGTGAAAGCTTTCTTCTTTTCATGTTATAATCTAATGCGAGGTTTAAAATGAAAAAAATAACAACAGTAATACTTGTATTTGTTTTATTTTTATGTGGTTGTTCAAAAAAAACAACAACAGATGCAAATGAAAAGTATGAAGAATATCAAACATATTATGAAATATTAATGGCAAATCGGAAGTTTGATGAATCCACAAGTCATTTTGATATTGCCTTAGAAATGAGTCAGATTCCTGATGGAACCTATCGTTATGCAATCGTTGTAGATAATGCACAGATTGCAATGTATGATGTAATCATGATTGCGATAGAAGATAATACAAAATATGATGATGCAAACAAAATGATGCCTTCTTTAGGAATCTTTGAAAGTACATCGAATTTGATTCCAGGGCAAGTTAATGTGGAACAAGGCTACGCAAAAGGTTTAGCAATGAGTGGAGAATGTGATAAAGATAGTGTAGATCTACAGATTCTCGTACAATATAAAAACGCAAAAAGAACAAAAACAACAAGAGAATTCTTCTCGTATCATTTGGATACAGAAGGATATTCATATCAAACAGTAGAGAAGGAGTAAGTATGAGTGATAAAACAAAAAGTAAAGTAAAGAATGGTTTTATTGCGGGTTCTTTAACTTCTTCCGCAGGTGTATTTGTATCAAAATTGATAGGAATGTTTTATATTGTTCCTTTTAAACAAATCGTTGGTCAAGCAAATCTATCTTATTATTCTGCTGCTTATACATACTATAACGTTTTATTACAAATCTGTTCTGCAGGATTACCTTTTGCGATTGCGGCAATTGTAGCTAAATACGCGAACAAAGAGGACTATAAAACCGTATTACTAGTTCGTAAATTATCTACAGCGATCTTAATGGTATCTGGATTTGTAATTTCATTATTGTTTATCTTGATTTCTACACCACTTGCCCAATCTGTATTAGGAGCACATGCTACAGATGCAGATATTATCAAAATGAGAAATACATTTGTTATCTTGTCATTAGCTTTATTTATAGTACCTGTTGTGTATTCATATAGAGGATATTATCAAGGTATGAAAGAATTAAAGTTATACGCGGATACACAGATTACAGAACAATTTGCACGTGTCGTATTTTTATTGGGTGTTGGTGCTATCGTTGTTTATGTATTTCATATGGATCAAATTCTAGGTATCTATGCGGCTGTATTAGGAACTAGTATTGGTGCGATATTTGCACTCATACAATTGATGTATTTTGATCATAAACATGCACCAAAGATTCAAGAACTTGCAAAAGCACAAGAAACAACATCAGAAGATAAATATTTTATTTTAAAAGAATTCTTTGTTTTTTCGATTCCATATTTATTAGTTTCTATTCTTGGAAATTCACAAACATTGATCAATACGCAATTCTTTATTCCAGTAGCTACAAGACTTGGTATGAATTATGATCAAGCTAAATTGATTTATTCTATTATTGAAACAAACTGTGATAAGTTAACATCCATTCCACAAGTATTATCCATTGGATTTTCTGCTGGAATCGTTCCATATATGACAATTTCTTTGGAGAATCATGATTATAAAGGTTTGAATGTTAATATAGAAGATTGTTTAGATACAGTTTTATATATTGGTTTACCAGTATGTTTTGCGATGGCTTCTTTAGCGGAACCTATATATTACATTATGTATGGTGCTAGTGAATTAGAATATGGTGTGATTTGTTTACAATGGTCTGCTTTATTAGGACTTTGTACAACTTTGACGCCAATCTGTAATTCTATGATGTTGACATTAAGATTCCGCAAACAATCTATTTTCTATTTGTTTTGTGGATTTGCGATTAAATGTATTTCATTCTATCCATTGATGGCAATCATGGGATATACGGGTGCAATCGTTTCAAGTTGTTTATGTTCTGCAACGATTATTATTTGTTCTTTACTAAAGATCAGAAAAGAATTTTCTGTTAAGTATAGAAGAATTTGTAAGCGTACGATTCGTATGATGATTTCTTGTTTTGCGATGAATGGTGTATATGCTTTATGGAATATGTTTGGTCCTAGTTGGACAAGTGGAGGAAGAATCATTTGTTTGATTGAACTTGCTATTGTAGGTAGTTTAGGAATTGTTGTATATGTACTCACAAGCGATATGATGAAATTACCAAAGGCAGTTTTCCATGTTTCTTTAAAATCCATGATAAATCGAGTACTGCATAGAGGTGTTGCATGAGATTAGATAGAATGTTAAGTAATGCACATGTTGGAACAAGATCACAAGTAAAAAAACTAGTGAAAGATAAACGTGTGAAAGTTAATGGAATGATTGCGCATACTTCTAGTATGCAGATTGATGAAATCAATGATGAAGTTACAGTCGATGAACAATACGTTTACTATGAAGAACATATGTATTTAATGTTACATAAACCTGCAGGATATATTAGTGCGACAGAAGGTAGAGTACCAACTGTAATGGATCTGATTTATGAAGATAATAATGGTTTATTTCCCTGTGGTAGGTTAGATAAAGATACAGAAGGGTTATTATTAATTACTAATGATGGACCACTAGCACATATCTTATTATCTCCAAAACATCATGTTGAAAAAGAATACTATGTGGAACATGCACTAGAAATGAGTGAAGATGATATTCATCGTTTAGAAACAGGTATTACGTATAATGGAGAAACTTATAAACCAGCAAAAGTAGAATTGTTGACACCTACTTCTTGTAATTTAACGATTACAGAAGGAAAGTATCATGAAATTAAATTTATGTTTCAAGCTTTAGGAGATAAAGTAACATATTTAAAACGTTTAAGAATGAAAAACCTGGTCTTAGATGAAAAACTAAAACCAGGTGAATATCGTTATTTAACAGAAGAAGAAATTGCAGATCTTAAAGCAAGTGAACAGTGATATCTTCAGGTAATTGCCAGATACCATCTTGTGCATATTGTTTTAAGAATGTAATGACTTGTTGTGTTAATTCATTTGGAGTAGAAGAACCACTTGTAATCGCAATGCGGTTCTTTTCTTTTACCCATTCTTCTTTTAAATCTTTTACAGAATCAATTAAATATGCTTCTTTGATTCCTGAAGCTAACGCAATCTGTTTTAATTGATTAGAATTATTACTTCTTGCATCTCCTACAACGATCAAAACATCTGTATCTTTAAGATGCATGACAGCTTCTTGACGAACACGAGTTGCGTTACAAATTTCTTTTGCGACCTTTGCATCAGGATATTGTTTTAAACATGCTTCTAAGATTTTTGATGTATCTAGGATAGAAAGTGTTGTTTGATTTGTGATTAAAACATTTTTTAAATCAGTTAAGCTTTGGACATCTTGACTACATGTGATAAGATGTACACGCTTGGAAAGGGAAACTGTTCCTTCTGATTCTGGATGTCCTTTTTTTCCAATGTATAAAACATCGCCATCTTGTGCGATATGTTGTTTTACTAAATCATGTGTTTTGATGACATCTAAACAAGAAGCATCTACAACTTTCAAACCTTTTTGAATGGCTTTCTGTTTAACATCATCACTAATACCATGAGCAGTAAAAATAACGATTCCAGAATCAATTTGATCTAAAAGTTCACTTCTTGTTTTGCCTGGATCTTCTACAAAGCGGATGCCAATAGCTTTACAGGCATCAACAACAAATTGATTGTGAACAATCATACCAAGCATATATACGGGCGTATCAGGATTTTCTTCGGCAGTTGCACGTGCTATCTGAATCGCACGAACGACACCCTGACAATATCCACGTGGAATAACAGATATAATTTCCATAAAGATACCTCACTTACAGGATAATCCTGTATAATCAATTATAGGTGATAATATGAAAAAATTTGAAGATTTTAATTTAAAAGAGTATACAAAAGAGTTTATTTCGTTAAACCATTTTACACAACCAACACCAATCCAAGAAGAAGTCATTCCTAGTGCAATTAGAGGAAAAGATATCATTGGTTTAAGTGCAACAGGTTCTGGTAAAACACATTCTTATTTGATTCCAATCTTAGAGAAGATTGATTTTGAAAATGAAGATTGTCAAGCAGTTATTACTGCTCCAACAAGAGAGTTAGCTGCGCAAATCTATGATATGGCCAAAGAAATGGTACAAGTAAAGGATACGATTCGAGTTTCTTTATTTGTAGGTGGACAAGATCGTGATAAAGATATTGAGAAGTTAAAGAAACAACAACCACATATCGCAATTGGTACACCGGGTAGAATTAAAGATCTATTTTTAAATGCAGGTGCTTTAAGAATTGATAAGGCAAGTATTTTGGTTGTCGATGAAGCAGATATGACATTGGAATATGGTTTTTTAGATGAAATTGATGCGTTTGCGGGAAGAATGAGCGAATCTTTACAAATGATGGCTTTTTCAGCTACGATGCCAGATCAACTAAAACCATTTATTAAGAAGTATATGCATCATCCAGTAACATTCCAAATTGGAGAAGCAGTACGTTTTAATCCAGATATTACGCATGTTTTAGTACCTTGTTACCATCATTCATTTGCGGAAACGATTCTTTCTATTTTACCTGGATTTCAACCTTATGTTTGTTTAATATTCGCAAATACTAGAGTTGAAGCAAGTAAAATCGCGGAAGAATTAAGAAAACAAGGCATGAGTGTATCTGAAATTCATGGTGATCTAACAAGTAGACAAAGAAAACAATCCATGAAGAGTATCGCTGCAGGTGAAAATACATATGTTGTCGCAACAGATTTAGCTGCACGTGGTATTGATATTGCGGAAGTAACACATGTTATTTCATGTGGTTTCCCAAATGATTTGGAATACTATGTACATCGTGCAGGTAGAACAGGTAGAGCAGGGTCTAAGGGAATGTGTTTTGCGTTATACCATGAAGAAGATGACGCTGCAATTCGTTCCTTACAGAAACGTGGCATTCGTTTTGAACATCGTAGATTTAAAAATAATAGTTGGGTAGACTTAAGAGGTTATGGTCAAAAGTATCAAAGAAAAGATGATACGGAATTAGATAAAAAGATTGCTATGGTTTACAACAACAAAAAGAATACACGTGTAAAACCAGGCTATAAGAAAAAGAGAAAGAACGCAATCGCTAAGATTTATCAAAAGAAAAAGAGAGAAATGATTCGTTCTAAGATTAGAGAAGAAAAGAAAGCAATGTATAAAGAACGTGCTAGAAAAGAAAGAGAAGGATTAGAATGATTATTGGTTCTCATGTACAAATGAAAGCGAGTAAGTATTTGGAAGGGGCTGTGCAAGAAGCACTTTCTTATGGTGCAAATGCACTCATGTTATATACAGGTGCTCCACAAAATACAAGACGCGTTGATATTGATAAAATGCATATCGAAGAAGCACATGCGTTATTAAAACAACATGAAATTCCATTAGATCGTATCATTGTACATGCTCCATATATCATTAATCCTGCAAATTCTGTAAAACCAGAAGTTGGTGAACTCGCAGTTTCTTTTTTAGAACAAGAAGCACTACGTACAAAAGCTATTGGAGCGAAATATATGGTTTTACATCCAGGTTCTTATACAACAACAGATTTACAAACGGGTATTCAAACAACGATCCAACACTTGAATGAAACAAAGATTCCAGAAGATGTTGTAATTTGTTTAGAAACAATGGCTGGTAAGGGAAGTGAAATAGGTTATCAATTTGAACAATTAGAACAAATCTTATCTCAATTACATCAAAAAGATCACTATGGTGTTTGTTTGGATACATGTCATATTTCAGATGCAGGATATGATATATCTGACTTTGATTCTGTTTTAGATGAATTTGATCATATCATTGGTCTACAACATTTACATGTCATCCATCTGAATGATTCTAAAAATCCAAAAGGAGCGAGAAAAGATCGACATGAAAATATTGGAAAAGGATGCATAGGATTAGAGACATTAAAGATGATTGCACATCATCCAAGAGTAGCGCATATTCCTAAGATATTAGAAACGCCATACATTGATGGTAAAGCTCCTTATAAACAAGAAATTGAATTATTAAAGAAATGAATCGGTATAACCTAATAGGTTATGCCTTTTTTTTTGATTTCTTAAATTTGGAAATGAATAGACTGATTTTTTGAATCTGTTTAGGATAATGGTAGACAAGGAGGAAGAATCATGAAAAAGATAGCACTTATTATTAATACTGGATTTGAAGAAAGTGAAGCATTAACGATCGTAGATATTTTTCGTAGAGCAAACTTACATTGTGATCTAGTAGGATTTGAAAAAATTGTGGAAGGAGGACAAGGCATCAAAGTACAAAGTGATTTTTTATGGAATGAAGATATCAAAAATTACGATATGATTATTTTGCCTGGTGGATATGAAGGTGTTCAAAATATGATGAATCATGAAACATTAATTCATACAT
>CAVLCI010000077.1:0-9906 GCA_963661415.1 Bifidobacteriaceae bacterium
AGTGATTGCGATACTTGTTGGGATTTCAATTCCAATCTTTTCTAGTCGATTAGAGGAAAGTAGAAGAGCTGTCGATAAAGCAAATGCCAAAAATATTGTTGCGGCATTGAGTCATGGCATGAATGCAGGTGAAATTGAATTTACTGCAGATACTTTTAAAGAGAATCCAACTTGTGTTGCGATTGTTGTTGGAAAAAAACAAATGAAAACTTTTGTGAGTGGCTCTATTAAGATCAACGGTCAAAGTTATGATAATACGAGTGGTTCAAAAGGACATGAAAGAATGCAACAATATTTAGAAAGTAATGGAATTTCAAATTATACAATTTCTTCCAAAGACCCAGGAGAAGATGGTTGGGCGTTTTATACGGTATTTTTGTATAGTGATGGAACTATAAAAATAGGATCAGGTTTAGAAGATGATTCAAGTGAATATCATGATGATAGCTTTGAACACTATGCTGCCTATTGGAAAAATAAAGTATCCAATATAGAAAAAGAAATGAATTAAGAACAAAACAAATGAAAAGAGTGTCAATCGGCACTCTTTTACTCTTATTCAATTATGATTCTTCCTGCACCATAGAGATTCTCATAATCAATCATGTAATTTTCATAACTTGATAATGGAGAGTTCTCTGTGTTGATTGTGTTATCTTTGAATGCAGATAAGTATTCCGCAAAGATCATATAATCTTCACCAACATAATCTAATATAACTTTTGTATCTTTCAACATGGATAATCCACCACCGGAATTTCTTAAAATGTAATTTACTCCAGCAACGCTATAAGTTTTTGTTAGATCAATTGGTTCATATTGTTTTGTTTCTTTGTTGTAGATTTCAACATCATGGACTCTATATTTACCAGAAGCAGGAGCATCTATCCATATGCCATTTTCATCTTCTTTACATGTTGGTTCTACACTTAAATCAATTTGATATTTCATACCTGCACAATGCAAGATAGAAGATTCATCTGGTAATTTTCGAATTGAGAATTCTAATGCATCTAATAATTGTTGACCCGTTGCTTCTACCATACAAATGACATTTCCAAATGGCATCAATGATTTACAATCACGATAAGTTAAGATTCCATCTGGGAAATCTTGACGAATTCCACCAGCGTTGTTGATGGCAATATCACAATCCATTCCTTTTTCTTCATTGAAGTACCAATAGAATGCATCTGCAGTTAAATCACCTAGATTTGTTTCTGTCTTACGAACGATTCTTTCTCCAGTTTCTGGATCTAGTATATAAAATGGAACACTTTCTTTGGCGATGGATTGATCTAATTGTTCATCAACTGTTTCAATAATCGTATTTTGCATTTCTTTTACAGTTTCATCTTGTCTATCATAATGATCAACTAATTGTGTTGAGATAGATACTTCACCATCTGAAACCGTAATATCCATTTGTCCAATATATGCTAGATAAGATTGTGTTTGTGTTAAGATGACATCATTTCCATCTTTATCTTTTACATGATCTCCTTCGATTTTTGTATGAGAATGTCCATCAATAAAAGCATCTAATCCAGTTGTATTTTCAATGACATCTGTACTAGTGTATGGAGATGAACCTTCTTCACAACCTAAATGACCTAAGGCAATTAAAACATCTGCCTCTTTAGAAGCATCATCAATTGCGGATTGTACCGCGTCATATAATTCTTTTCCATCACTTCCTGCATAAATACCATAAATATAATTTCCAGATTCATCTTGGAAGTAGGCAGGAGAAGATTTTGTGATCGTTTCTGGAGTTGTAATACCAATAAACGCAATCTTTAAATCACCAGCTTCTAAAACTTTATATGGTTTGAATACTAAACTGTTATCACTTGTATTGTAGAAGTTACAAGATACATAATCAAAATCTGCAAGATCGGTTAAATGAAATGCTTGATATTGCCCATAATCAAATTCATGATTTCCAATGGTTGCGATATCATAACCTGTGGCATTCATGAGCTTGATCATTCCTTCGCCATTCTCTAAAGCACTATACGCAGTACCTTGAGAGTGATCACCATCATCTACTAATAAGACATTCTTTCCTTCTTTGATGTAATCATCTTTCATTGCCTTTACATTGGCATAAGATAGACCATCAACTTCTTCATCACCATCTTTGACTTTGTTGTTGATATAACCATGAACATCATTTGTATATAAAATTGTTGCGGTTCCATTCGCAAGTTGTTTTTTACATCCTGTAAATGAGAAAACTAAGGATAAAACTAAAAAATATTGAATACATTTTTTCATGATAATTCCCCTATAAAATAATAACATTCTTTCTATAAATTGTTACAAGAATCAGATATACTAGATGTTACGAAAGAAAGGAGAGAGCCATGTTTAAATATTATACAGCGGTGATATTTTTGAGTGTTTTTTCTATGACGGTATTACAGTTTTGTATTGGAGAAAGTAACTCATTATCTTTAGAAAGAAAATCATTGTTTCGTTGGCTTTTTAGTTTGATTGCGATTGCGGCAGTGTGTGAATGGCTTTCTGTATTCTTAGATGGTACAGCAGAATCATTACACTTTTTACAGGTGGTAATTAAAGTTATTGAATTATCGATTGCACCGATTATTGCGTTTCTTTTCTCGTGGATCGTTGAAAAGAAGTATGTGAAATATATTGTTTTGTTTTTGATTGGACATTGTATATTGGAGTGTTTATCGGCAGTATTTGGATTTATTTGGTATATTGATGCATCAAATTGTTATCATCATGGAACATTTTATTTTCTATATGTGAGTGCTTATGTGATTTCTGCAGTCTATGCGATGTATATCATTCTAGGAAATATGAAGAAATATCAATATCATGGAACACAATTTTTATGTATGATTGCCTTGTTTTTAGCTACAGGACTGATAATACAATTGATAGATGGATCAATGAAAGTAGATTATTTAGCGGTATCTATGGCATCTATCATGTTGTATGTATTTACGTTAGAAATGATTCAACAAATTGATGAATTGACTTCATTATTAAATCGAAGAGGATATGAAAATTGTATTGCGCATATAGATCGAAAATGTGCAGTCGTATTTTTTGATGTTGATAATTTTAAGAGTGCAAATGATATCAACGGCCATGTATTTGGAGATCAAACATTAAAAGAGATTGGACAAGCAATTAAAAAGAATTATTCAAAGTATGGAAAGTGTTTCCGGTATGGTGGGGATGAATTCTGTGTCATCTTAACAAGTCATTTAAATGAAGTGAATACTTTAAATCATGATTTCTTTTATTTAGTAAAAGAATTAAGAGAAAAAGAAAAGAGATTTCCTGGTGTTACAGTAGGATATGCATACTATGATCCAGAAAATCAAAATATCCAAGATGTTGTAAATGAAGCAGATGCGATGATGTATAAATATAAAAAAATAAGAAAAAATAAAAAAGCGCAATTTGAGGAAAAATAAATGTCTACGACAGAAAATGCATTATTAAATGGGCCTGTTAGACCAGCGATATTAAAATATGCTTTGCCAATTATATTGAGTATGATAGCAACACAGTTTTACTCTGTGGCTGATACAATGATCATCGGTTTGAAACTAGATGCCAATGCATTGGCAGCGGTATCAAATGCCTCTACGGCGATCATGTTTTTCTTGTTTGTTTCTGGTGGCATGGAACTTGGTGGTGGGCTATTAGTTGCTTCCAATAAACCTACAGCTTCTAAAAGTAAGATGGCAGAAATCTTTTATAATTTGATTTTTGTGGATTTGGTATTGGCTTTATCGATGTTATTGTTAGGGTGGTTTGGTTTGAGTTGGATCTTGAAATTGATTCAAACACCAAATGAAATATTGGATGCTGCAATCATTTATGGAAGAATTTATTTATTGGGATTTCCATTTTTAATGGTTTATGACTTAACAAAAGAATGTGTTATGGGATGTGGAAATTCAAAAGTTCCATTGTACGCAATCATTGTGACAAGTTTATTGAATATTGTTTTGGATTTAGCTTTTGTTGGGCCGTTTGGTGTTGCGGGTGCAGCGTGGGCAACGGCAGCTTCTCAAGTTGTTGGTGCGATATTTATGTTGTACTACTTAAATAAAACAGAACTAGAAGTTCCATTTCATAAATCGATGTTAAAAATGGAATATGTGAAAGATATCATTCGTTTATCTGCACCAAATTCTTTCCAACAAGCAAGTGGAACTTTGATTGTAACTGTAAAACAGAGCTTATTAGGTGGTTTAGGTGTTGCGGCTATTGCGGGCTTTTCTTGTGCGAATAAGATTTCTAATTTATTGATGATGGCAGTCTATGGTTTTGTACAATCAATTGTTTTCTTTATTGCACAAAACACGACCGCAAATAAAATTGATCGTGTGCATGAAGGATTGAACGAAGGAAAAAAGATCTTACTTGTATATTCTTTGTTTGTAGCGATATTATGTACATTTTTTAATCAGCCATTATTACGATTATTTACGAGTGATGTACAAACACAATTGTATGGATGTACCATCTTAGCATATGAAGGTTTTGCTTATATTTTTCAAGCGCTCAAACATTTGACTGAGGCTAGATTAAGAGGTACGCAAAAGATGGGCTTGTATTTGGTGTCGAATATAGGACAAATTTTGATTAATGTGATTGCTTGTGTGATTTTAGTTCCAATCGTTGGATTTAATGGATTCTGGATTTCTACATGGATCAGCTGTCCAATTGGCCTACTATTAGCGACTGTCTTAAATAAAATTGGTGAAAAAAGTTAATATTCTGAAAAAAGAGACCGCTTGGTCTCTTTTGTGTTATTTCTTAATAAAACAGAATGTTGTACCAGATTTGAAATGATTTAATAAACACATTTCATCTTGTGGAATATGTCCAATGTAGTTCTTTTCACCATCGTTTGGTGTATCTTTTAATACGATGTGTATTTCACCATGATAATGTTTACAGTTATTATTAACGATAACAACATCTCCTCTATGGAACACTTCTTTATTACATTCTCTATAAGGAATGCTTTCATTCTTGAAGAAGATACGTGTCCATCTAGAACGAATCATGTAATATAAATATTCACCGGCAGAATGTGCTTCGTAATAAAGAATCTTCTTTTCAAGATCTGTTACACCTTCTGCTAATTCAATATCAAATGGAATTCTCTTGAACTCACCATGTGGAATATATTCCGCAAATGGGCCAAGTTCTTCTTTCTTTGGGATATTGACATAGACTTGATCCATTGTTTCTTTGATGGTTTCAAATTCTTCTTTGGATGCGAATGCATTACCGAAGATGATTTCATCTACATTGTCCATTGCCAAACAATGTTTTACCTGATCCGCAACTGAAATCCAACGATGATCTTCTAAAGTTGGTAGACCTTCTTGAATCGGCCATGGACCATGTGCACCAGGTACATTAGAAGAAATGAAGATTGCGACTTTTACACCTTTTTCTTTCCAATGATCATTTACATTCATTGTAGATTCTAAGTCAGCACCTGTATATCTTTCGGGATAGAAATTATGGCAACAAACCATATTGTTGATGTTTGCGCCATTGTTGATTGCTTGATCAATTTGTTTTACAAATGCAGCAGACATTTCTACACCAATGCCATATTTGTTGTTGATTAATGTTGTATCTCTTTCATCTCCATAACAAAGATCCATTCTGATAGAGTCAATGCCCATTTCTTTGAATACAGATAAATCTGATTCATTAGCACCCATTTTTTCTAAGAAAGCAGTATTGCAGTCACCAGATACGATCATGCCGTATTTGTGTGCAATACCCGTGAAATTTTTAAAGTATTGTGCGACTTCTTCTTTGCTTCCTTCAATAGAAAACATACTCGTAAATACTTTTGTGAATCCATAACTACTTGCGAGCTTTAAGTAGTCATCGATTTGTTGGATTGTTTCTTGTTCTGGATAAACAGAAACACCTAAGACCATTGTCATAATTTTGTCCTCCCTTATTTTATGATCAATATTTATGTGCGCTTAACGCATTGTATTCTTCGAATAATTGTAAACAAGCATCATGATCAACTTGTTTTAAATAGTCTTGAAATGCTTCTCTTCCACCAAACATTTCGTTGAATTTTTCATCGCGGAATCCAATGATAGCATTTTCTTTGATTGTACATCCATAATAGATCGTTTTGATATTTGCCCAAAGACATGCAGCTAAACACATTGGACACGGTTCACCTGTTGTATATAAAACGCAATCGGATAAATCATGGCTTTTTATATTTTGTTCGGCATTTCGAATGGCATTGATTTCACCGTGGCATGTAGAATCAAAGTTCTTTAATACCATGTTATGACCTTTACCAATGATCTTTCCATCCTTTACGATAACACTTCCAAACGGGCCACCTTCATGATTATTAATGCCTTTTCTTGCTTCATCTATCGCAATACGCATGTATTCATTTTCAATTGGAACCGTATTTGTTTTCTTTAAATATTTCATTATTTATTAGTTTTCTTTATTCTTTTCCTTTATTCTTTCTAATAATAAATCAATGAACATGAAATAGGCAAATGTTTCCGTTAATACAGTTTTGCCTCGATGTATAGATTGTGATTCTGGTAATACAAATACAGTTTCAAATTGTTTTCTTAAAGGGTGTTTTGGTGTCAATGTAACAAGAATCGTATGAACACCTTTTTCATTTTGTTTTACGACATAGTCTTTAAAACCTTTTCCTGTATAAGAAGAAAACAAGATAAATACATCGTTTTTATGTAATGTAAAAGGAACCAATCCTTCTGAAAGAAGACCTGCAGCTTTATCTGATAATAATTTAAATGCGAGATCTAAATAATTCGCTGGAATAGAAGAAATATGATTTCCTGCAAAGATAATTCGATCACTTTTTTTGATATATTCAACAATCTGATTTAAATCCTTTTGATTGATAGATGTTTCTGTCATTTCAAGAAATTTTGCATAGAATTGTGCTCTTGACTCAGTTTGATTATTTGAATGGTCAATATCATTTTGAAGTTGAAATTGAAATTGACTAAAACCCGCAAATCCTAATTTTTTAGCGAAACGTGTTAAAGAAGGTTGAGAGAATCCAAAGATATCAATTAAATCAGAGATTGGTTTATTTTGGAAATCATCAGGGAATTTTTTAATATATTCATAAATTTGCAAATCTGTCTTTGTATATTTATTTTTCATTGAATCCATTAATTCAAAGATTGTCATAAGTTATATTCTCCTATGAATCTATTATAACAAATGAATGGAAATTCAAAAATATAAAATAATCATTGACTCGCAATTCAATAAGTGGCATACTATGCGTAAAGTAAAGCGCTTTCAAAAATATGAATCAAAGGAATGATGATTCAAGAAAAGAGGAGAAAATGAAAAACATAACAGATTCATTAGTATCGATTTCTGCTAAGATTGCGAATAATCGCGTCTTACAAACGATACAACGTGCATTTATGCGTTTGATGCCTGTAACAATGATTGGTGGTTTTGCATCCTTGTTTAAAGGATTGTCCATTGGTGGCTATCAAGCATGGTTACAATCAACACCTATTTATGGAATTTTAGGTGCGATTTATCAATTTACAGTAGGATTACTTGGTGTTTACGTTGCGTTTTTAGTAGCGTATGAATGTGCATCCACTTATAACATCAAAAAATCAGGAAATGTAGGATTAGGCTTAGTATCTTTGGCTTCCTTCTTGGTTGTAACACCATATGAAGCAGCAGCTGACGCTTATAGTTCATCAACTTTATCTACACAATGGTTAGGTTCAACAGGTATGTTTGCGGCTTTGATCATTGCCTTTGTGACTGCCGCAATCTTCCATTTCTGCGAAAGTCATAACATTGAAATTAAACTTCCAGAACAAGTTCCACCTGCAGTTGCCCAACAATTTACTGCTTTGATTCCTGGTGCGATTACAGTTGTCTTCTGGGGTGCAATTTCTGGAATCTTCGCTTTAACACCAATTGGATCTTTCCAACAAGCAATCTATACAGTTGTATCTGCTCCATTATCTATGCTAGGTGCGAATATCTTTGGTGAATGGATCATTGTTGTTGTTTTATACGCTATGTGGTTCTTTGGTATTCATGGTGGTATGACAGTTATGCCAGTTATGATGTTATTGTTTACACAACTTCAAATGGAAAACTTAGCTGCTTATCAAGCAGGTCAAACTTTACCAAATATGGTTACAGGTGGTTATTTGAGCTATGGTTCTGGTTCTTTACCATTATTGATTGCGGCATTATTTATCTGTAAATCAAAGTCCAATCAATCCATCACAAAACTTGCCTTACTTCCATCTTTCTTTGGTGTAGATGAACCTGCTTACTTTGGTTTGCCAATGATCTTGAATCCAATCTTCTTTATTCCATGGGTAATCATCACACCAACGATTTCTGTATGGTTAACATATGGATTACAATGTGCTGGTTTATTAGGTTACGCAACTGGAGCAAGTGCTGGTAGCTTTGTCCCATTCTTTGTATCAAATCTAGTATCTTATGGTATCCGTGGAGTAATCTTTGGATGTATCATGTTTGTTGTGGATGTACTTGTTTATGTTCCATTCATTAAAGCATATGATAAACAAATGGTAGAACAAGAACTACAACAAGAAAAAGAACTAGAAGAAAAGAGAGCGTAATTAGGATTTATGAAATTAATTGTACAATCAGATGATTATGGAATTACAAAAGCACAAGCTAGAGGTTGCATTCAAGCATTGGAAAATGGTGTTGTGAAAAATACTGGTTTCTTCTCTAATATGCCTTGGGCTGAAGAAGTATTTGAATGGATTAAACCATACTTAAACGATATTGCCTTTGGTTTGGATTTAAATGCTTCTACAGGACCTTCCATTCTTCCGCATGATCAACTTCCAACACTCACACATGAAAATGGAATGTTCTTAGGAAGTAAAGAAAATCGTGCTTTAGATACAGATGAAAATGATCATGATCATTTGAGTCAGTGTGAACAAGAACTCTACAATGAATTTGATGCACAGATTCAAAAGTACATTGAACTTGTTGGTCATAAACCGGATTATCTACATGGTCATGCGTATGGTACAAAAACAACTGCGAAAGTTTCACAACAACTTGCGAAAAAGTATGGTTGTATTTGGACAACTAGTTTGATGCAAAGAAGTGATATCGCCCCAAGTGGTATGGGGTGGTATGCATTTAATGGATCTTTAGATTCACAATTAAAAGAAGATCCAATTCATTATCTAACAGAAGATAAAGGAAACATGTTAGCTTCTAATAAAGAATATGGATATGTAGTATTACATACTGGTTATGTCGATGCAGAATTATTTGGATTGAGTAGTTTCAATATTTGTCGTGCAAAAGATTTAGAATGTGTTTGTAGTGATGAAATCAAACAATGGATCAAAGAAAATCAATTAGAAGTAATCTCGTTAAAAGATGTTCCAAGTGATTGGATTGAAAAATAATTGAAAAATATAAAATGTCCTAGTACGAAGGGAGTTACGACTAGGACATTTTTTTGAGTGTAAATAACCAGCAATTTATTTATCGCTCAACGTATTTATCTTACTGAAAAAATGAATGATTACAATATTGAAATTTATATCAATCAATGCTTAATAGATAAATATGCGAAAAAATGAACGAAATAACAAAATATTCAATTGTCATAAAAATGTAAGAATGTAATGATAAAATACTAATATCAGGGGTTTCTAACATGCAGAATATATTAATTGTTGATGATGACGATATCATACGTAATCAATTAGATTATCTTTTATCAGAAGATTATTTGAGTTTTTGTGCAACAAATGAACAAGAAGTTTTTACATTATTACAGAATCATGAAATAAATTTATGCTTGTTAGATGTGAA
>CAVLCI010000078.1:0-9889 GCA_963661415.1 Bifidobacteriaceae bacterium
TATGAATGTACATATTATTTGAACATTTACTTTGTACATCTGTTATCCTCCTGGTGCCAATATTATAGAATGAGGATATACAAATCACTGTACCTTTTCAGGTACAGTAAAGATATTTCTAAAAAATATTAGACAATTCATCCCACCACTTATAGAAGTGGGGGATTTCTTGTTCACGGCTTGTTAAATCAAGAAATCTTCCAGATGACTATTGACTCTATGATAATCATATAGTTTAAGATGCAATGCGAAGTCGAAAATCTAGGAGGTTAAAAGATTATGAATTCAAAAGATACAGAAAAGAATCCGCTTGCTTCAGCTCCTATTGGAGGTCTGATGATAAAATATGCAATTCCTAGTGTTGTAGCACTTGTAGTAAATGCATTGTATAACATTGTCGATCAGATCTTTATTGGATGGGGTGTAGGTACATTAGGGAATAGTGCAACAAATGTAATATTTCCACTTAATATGGTCGTTATGGCTCTAGCATTGTTGCTTGGAGATGGTGGTGCAGCATATTTAAGTCTAGAATTAGGAATGGGAAACAAAGAGAAAGCAGAAAAAGGTGTAAATAATACATTTTCTTGGCTAATCATTGTAGGAATCATTTTTACGATCATTTGTGCTATATTTTTAAAACCATTAACAGCTTTATTTGGTGCAACACCAGATAATCTAAATTATGCATTAGAATATGGAAAAATTGTGGTGTTGGGATTCCCATTTGTTATTGTTGGATGTGGAATGTGTTCTTTGATTCGTGCAGATGGTACACCACATTTAACAATGATTGCGATGATTGCTGGATGTTTATCAAATGTTGTTTTAGATGCATTGTTTGTTTTAGGATTTGGATGGGGGATGAAAGGTGCAGCAATTGCGACAGTCATTGGTCAGATTCTAAACTTCGCAATTAGTATGTGGTATGTTCCAAGATTTAAAACAGTAAAAATATCTTTATCCGCAATGAAACCAGAATTTCGTATGTTGAAAAAAATGTCTGGATTTGGAGTTTCTAGCTTTGTATCACAAATTGCGATTGCGATTATTATGACAGTCATTAATTATTATCTTGTTCATTGTGGTATGGAATCCGAATATGGTGCGGATATTCCACTTGCAGCTTTTGGAATCGTTATGAAATTCAATACGATTTTAACATCTATTGTAACGGGAATCGGAACGGGAGCACAACCAATTGTCGGATATAACTATGGACGTGCTGATTATAAAAGAGTAAAGAAAACGTTATGGATTGCAATCAAGTCTGCAACTTTATGTGCTGTTATTTTCTTTGTGGTTTTTCAGATATTCCCACGTGCTCTTACAGCGATGTTTGGTGATCAAGGAGAATTGTATACAGAATTTTCAATTATGTCATTCCGTATTTATACATTGTTTTGTTTCTTAAATGGATTTCAAACAGTTGCAGCTATTTTCTTTCAGTCAATTGGAAAACCTGTAGTATCTGGTGCAATCTCTCTAAGTCGTCAGATTGTATTCTTGATTCCAGCAATCATGATTTTATGTCATTATATTGGAATCAAAGGTGTGTTATGGGCAGGACCTGTAGCGGATGGGCTAGCGTTTATTTTTGCACTTGTGTTAATTTTGATGGAAATTAAAAAAATTAATCATCTTGAACAAGATGGTGAAACTATAAAATAGATTAAGAAAATACATAGGAATTTGAAACATTTGTCTCACATTCTTATGTATTTTTTGATTGTATGATTGAAAAATATGTCCATACTTTTGTTGGATGAATTTAAATATTGATGAATACTGTTATTCTTGTTTCCAACAAGGAGTATTTCAAATGAAAAGTGGAAAAATTATATTTATTGATGTAGATGGAACGCTTGTTGATTATGAAAATAAACTTCCAGAATCTGCAGTCAAGGCAATTCGTATGGCACGTGAAAATGGAAATCGAGTTTATATCTGTACGGGAAGAAGTGAAGCAGAAGTCTATGAGAATATCTGGGATATTGGATTAGATGGAATGATTGGAGGCAATGGTTCCTATGTAAAAGATCATGATACGGTTGTTTTAGATCAACACATGTCTTTAGAAGATGAAAAGGCTGTTGTTGATTGGTTGCATGAAAAACATCTCGAGTTTTATTTAGAAAGTAATGAAGGACTTTATGCTTCAGAAAATTTTGAGACAGTTGGTGATCCAGTTATTTCAGAGTATTGTCGTAGAAAAGGAAAACCTAATGCGGATAATCTAAAGGTTAAGGATATTTTTCCAGAGATGATTTATGGTGCAAATCTTGTTCGTGAAGGCATCAATAAGATATCATTCATTCTAAATTCTTATCAGGATCATCTGGATTCAAAACAACAATTCCCACAATTAAAAGCTGGTACATGGGGAGGTGCTGGAGAAATTGCCTTATTTGGTGATCTTGGAGTAGCTAATATTACAAAAGGAAATGCAATTAACCAACTTTTGAAGTATCTTGGTGCTTCTAAAGAAGATGCAATTGCCTTTGGTGATGCAGTTGTTGATATTCCGATGTTTGAGTGTTGTGGATATGGTGTTGCCATGGGAAGTGGTGGAGAAGAATGTAAAGCTGCAGCAGACTATGTTACAACTGCAGTGGATGAAGATGGTCTTTATAATGCGTTTAAATATTTGGAGTTAATTTAGGTATGGGAATCAAAGCGATTTTATTAGATATTGATGGAACATTAACAAATTCAGAAAAAATTATTACACCAAAAACAAAAGAAACACTTTTAAAAGCACAATCAAAAGGTATTATTCTAGCAGTTGTTTCCGCAAGAACAGAAAATGGTCTTGCGAGATTTGGTAGATGGTTAGATTTTGAAACGCATCATGGTATTTTGATTGCATGTAATGGTGCATTGATCAAAGATATGCAAACAGGTGAAATTCTTTTGAATCAATCAATGAAACCTGAACTAGGTTCTGCAATTTTAGATCATCTGAAAAAATATGATGTTATTCCTCTTGTCGCAAAAGGTACACATATGTATACCAATGATGTGTTTGGTGGAATACTTCACGTAACAGGAAAAGATGGAAGTAAGTCAGAGTTTAATGTGATTCAATATGAATCACGCTCTAACGAATATTTATTGAGTGAAGAAAAAGATTTGGCAGATTTCTTTAAAAATGATGCACTGTCAAAGATTCTTGTTGCGGGTGAACCTGAATATTTGAAGGAAGTTGCAGAAGAAATGGCAAAACCTTTTATAGAGAGTACAAGAAATGGATTCACAGCACCTTTCTATTATGAATTTAATCCAAAAGGTGTTGATAAAGCTTCAGCAATTGAAAAAGTATTCTCAAAACTTGGAATTCATCCAGATGAAATGATTGCGTTTGGTGATCAAAAGAATGATATTCCAATGTTGAAATATTGTAAGTATGGAATCGCAATGGGAAATGCAATTCAGGAAGCAAAAGATGCTGCTTTTGATGTGACTTTAGATAATGATCATGATGGTATTGCGGAAGCACTTCTAAAATACATTCCAGAATTAAAAGATTAAATTTATTAAAGCACTCATGATAAAATGAGTGTTTTTTTCTAACGTTATTGGTTTTGAGGTATAATCACAATATGAATATTTTTGAAATACTAACTACAATTGAATTGAGTGATAGTGAAGATTCGATACGACAACTCATTCTAAAAGATCCAAATCAATTCATTTCACTATCAACAGAAGCAATTCTAAAAAACAGTCATACATCTAGAGCAACATTGTATCGTCTATGTGAAAAATTGGATGTTGATGGTGTTTCTGGATTGAAGGTTCGTTTAGGAACAGATTTTGAATCTTGGAATGAAGCAAACAAAGATTTTAACTTTAATTATCCTGTTAAAGAAGGTGTATCCGTTCAAACAATCACTACAAATCTAGAAATAGACTATGATCAGACAATTCGAAATACAAAAAATCTCATTGATTCAACTGCTATTAGAAATGCCGCAAAACGAATGGACACTGCTAGCTCAATTGATGTTTATACGTCTGCTGGGAATATATACTTTGCGCAGAACTTTGCGTTTCAAATGAAAGAAATTGGGAAAGAAGTTCATGTTCCAGTTGAATTATACCAACAAACACTTTATGCTGCTGCATCTAATCAAACACATTTCGCAATTGTTATTTCATTTGGTGGACGTAATTGGCAGATGAAGAAGTTATGTCGTATTCTGAAAGAAAAGGGAACACCAATTCTTTTGATATGTAGTGGACAAGCAGCTCCATTATTTCCATATTCAGATTTCAGATTATATATGAGTGCAAGAGAAGATCATTCGAAAAAGATTTCTTCTTTTTCTACAAGATTATCACTTCTTTATATATTAGATGTTTTATATACTTGTTTCTTTGAATTGGATTACTCAGGGAATCAAAAACGTAAAGAAGAGTTTTATCAAATTCTGAGTAGTTCTAGTGAAACAGATTAATGACTACGTTTTAGGTGATGCTTTTGCCGAACAATAGATTTTATGATTCTAATTCATAAACATGAAAACAATTAATATTCATTTTGTTGTTTCAGGAATTAAGTTACTGTAATACTTTGTCTTACCAGATAATACATCATTATAAAATTCTTGTTTCCAATCAATAAATGCAACTGCTTCTTGTAGTTTAGCAATAGAACGAAGCAAGGATTTTCTTTTTGTCTCAAGAATTTCTTGCCGTTTAGGAATTGAAGATTCTCCTTCTAAACAAAGAGAAAGATATTCTTTCATTTCCACAATACTCATGCCACAATTTTTTAAACAATTTAGACTTTGTATCCATTTAATATCATGGTCATCAAAAATGCGATAATTTCGGTGATCTCTTTTTACGTTTGGTATAAGTCCTTCATTACAATAAAATTTCAAATTCTCATAAGTCATATTTGTTAATTGACAAGCTTCTTTCATTGAATACATAAAATACCTCCAAAAAGTCCTTGACCGGTAGTTACTACCGACTGCTATAGTTTTAACATATCAAAAAGATAGTATCAAGGAGGATATTTATATGGACTATATTACATTGAGAAATGGTGTGAAAATGCCACAGCTAGGATATGGTGTTTACCAAGTTACAAAAGAAGAGTGTGAGCGTTGTGTGTTAGATGCATTAGAAGTAGGATATCGTAGTATTGATACTGCACAGAGCTATTTCAATGAAGAAGAAGTAGGAAATGCAATTGTAAAATCAGGTATTGATAGAAAAGAAATCTTTTTAACTTCTAAAGTATGGATTGAACATTATGGTTATGAAGAATGTAAAGAATCTGTACTTGAATCATTGAGAAAATTAAAAACAGACTATATTGATTTGATGTTATTGCATCAACCATATGGAGATACATATGGAGCTTGGCGTGCTTTGGAAGATTTATACAAAGAAGGAAAGCTTCGTGCAATTGGTATTTCAAATCATTATGCAGATCGAATGGTTGAATTCGCAAACTTTACGGAAATCAAACCAATGGTTAATCAAATGGAAATTCACCCACTTAACCAACAAAAAGAGTTAAAAGAATGGGCAGATAAATATGATGTTCGCTTAGAAGCATGGGCTCCATTTGGAGAAGGTAGAAATGGACTATTTGAAAATGTAGTTCTCAAAGAAATTGGACAGAAATATGGAAAAACAACTGCACAAGTAATGCTTCGCTGGAATATTCAAAGAGGTGTTATTGTAATTCCAAAGTCTGTTCATAAAGAACGCATGATTGAAAATTTGAATATATTTGATTTTGTGTTGGATGAAAAAGATATGGAACAGATTGCTTTATTGGATACGGCAACAAGTGCATTTTTCTCTCATCAAGATCCTTCTATGGTGGAATGGTTTGTAAAAAAGATTGAAGAACGTAAATCTCATTAAATATGTGTAAAAATGAATTGATATGGAATATGTAAAATTGAATAATGGCATTCAGATGCCAATCATTGGCTTTGGGGTATTTGAAATCCCTGCAGATCAAACAGAACAATGTGTATATGATGCAATTGAATGTGGGTATCGATTGATTGATACTGCACAAGCTTATGGAAATGAAGCGGAAGTTGGAGAAGGAATTCAACGAGCAATTCAAAGTCTTGGAATTCAACGAGAAGATATTTTTCTTACAACAAAAGTTTGGGTAACAGAATTCGGGTATGAAAAAACAAAAGCTTCCATTGAAGAATCTATGAAAAAGTTAAAAACAAATTATATTGATCTTGTATTGATTCATCAATGTTTGTCAGATTATTATGGCGCATATCATGCATTAGAGGATTTGTATGATGAAGGGAAAATCAGAGCTATTGGTATTTCAAACTTTAGCGCTGAGAGAATGGCGGATATTGCGACTTTCAATCGAATTGTACCTGCAGTTAATCAGGTAGAAACACATATGTTTTGGCAGCAATATCAACTACATGAATGGATGGAAAAATATAATATTCAACATGAAGCGTGGGGTCCTCTTGCGCAACAACGACTAAAAGAAATATTTCAACATCCTATTGTAATGAATCTAGCTAAAAAATATAATAAGACACCTGCACAAATTGCATTAAGACAGCATATTCAAAGAGGTATCGTTGCTATACCAAAGAGTGTTCATAAAGAACGGATGAAAGAAAACCTAAATATTTTTGATTTCAAAATATCTGATGATGATCTAAAACAGTTGCGTAAACTTGATGAAAATAAGTCAATGTGGGCAGAATATGATGACCCAAGAATCGTTGAATATGCAATGGAATAATTCATAAAAATATGAGGTAAGTATGATAACAAAAAAAGTGATACAAATATGTTGTATAGCTATGATGGTAGTGATGACAGGATGTACAAGCAACATCAGCCAATCTGATGGGAATGAAAGTAGAAGTGAAAAAGAAATAGAGACTACAAATGCAATAGAAAACAACGAAAAAACTCTTGTTGTTTATTATTCTGCAACAGGAAGTACCAAGAATGTTGCGGAAACAATCGCAAAAGTAACAAATGCTGATTTATTTGAAATAGAACCTGTGGAACCATATACAGAAGATGATCTGAACTGGAGAAACAGTGATAGTCGTGTATCGAAAGAACATGAGGATGAAAGTTTGCGTGATGTAGAACTTGTATCCACATCTGTAGAAAATTGGGAATCTTATGATACGGTGTATATTGGTTATCCTATTTGGTGGGGTATTAGCGCATGGCCAGTGAATCGTTTTGTAAAAGAAAATGATTTTACAGGAAAAACGGTAATTCCATTTTGTACATCTGCTTCATCAGATATTGGAGATAGTGGAAATCTTCTTGAAGAAATGGCTAGCACAGGTGAATGGAAAGAAGGAAGAAGATTTCAAGGAAATGTATCAGAAGATGAAATTATAGAATGGATAGATGAATTGAAATTCTAAAATTTGATGATTTGGTGTTAGGCACTTTTTATGCTTGATTAGTAGGTGTAAAATGTGCCTTTTTTAGTCATATGCTCAACTGTACACGCAAAAATGAATGTGATATGATTCGATTGGAGATATAAAAATGAAGAAAAAAGAAGAACTTCCTGAGTGCTCTGTAACTACAACTGTAGCACTTATTGGTGGAAAATGGAAATTATTGATCATTCGTAATTTAATGAACTGCAACGTGATTTAGAAGGTATCTCACAAAAGGTTTTAATGGAAAGTTTAAAACAATTGATTGACGAGGGATTGGTCTATCGTTATGATTATCAACAGATTCCACCCAAAGTAGATTAAGGATTGACAGATTTAGGGAAAAATATGTTGCCAATTATTGATGCTTTGGCAGATTTTGGGGATTATTATAAATCTATTATAGATTGAATATAGAAAATGGAGTGATGTTATGACAATAGAAGAATTTATCAGTAATAACTTTGCGGAAATTATTGGTTTGATATTTATTTGGATCATTATTAACAAAGAAAAGTTATTGGATGAAATAGATGTTCGTCGCTTTATGAATATATTTTATTGTGAAGTTGCTGAAATGTTAGCCTTTAATATTGAAAAGATTACAGGTTATTGGAGTGAACCAACAGCACTACGCATTATACTTTCTGGAATCGCTTATACGTTAAGAGCTTTACTTGTTTATTTGTTTATTCGTTTGATTTGGACACGTGAAAATAATAAAAAAGCAAGAATCTTATTAGCATTACCACTTGTAATATGTGCGATATGTGGAATTTCACCATTCTTTACAGATATCGTTTATTCGTTTAGTTCTACAAACCATTTTATTAGAGGTCCACTTGGTTGGATTTTCATGGTAACTGTCATAGGCTATGTTCTATTATTTGTTGTATACATCTTTAAACAACATCAGAATGATGAAAGAATAAATGCGTCTATACTATTCTTGATTGCTTTCTTTATCATTACTTCAACGATATTATCAACAATATATGATATGGAATGGATGGGAAGATTATCCATTGTATATGGTATTGTATTTTGTTTATTTGCTTTAGATACAAATAAATTAAAGAAAACAATCTATGTCCTACAAGAAAATGAAGATTTAAAGAATGCTTTAAATGAGTTAGAAAAAACGAAAAAAGATGCAGAAATTGCGAATGAAGCTAAAACAACTTTTTTATTAAACATGTCTCATGATATTCGTACACCATTAAATGGAATTATTGGTATGTTAGATATTGCAGATCATTTCCCAGATGATTTGGAAAAACAAACAGAATGTAGAGGTAAAATCAGAAAAGCTTCTAAAATATTACTAGAATTAGTCAATGATGTTTTAGATAGAAGTAAATTAGAATCAGGAGAAGTTGTTCTAGAACATATACCATTTAATTTAAATGCAATAGTAAAAGATGTTTATCTTTCTGTTGATAAACTAGCAGAAGATAATAATGTTGAAATTATTGAGAAGAATTTTCAAGTAGAACATACAAAGTTGATTGGTAGTCCATTACATCTCAAAAGAATTATCATGAATATTGTTAGTAATGCAATTAAATATAACAAAGAGAATGGTAAAGTATATATCACATATGAAGAAATTGAGTGTGATGGTAATACAATAAAACTTGAATTTAAGTGCCAAGATACAGGTGTAGGAATGAGTGAGGAGTTTCAAAGGCATTTGTTTGAACCATTTGCGCAAGAAAATCAATCTGCACGTTCTAGTTATAACGGAACAGGACTTGGTATGTCAATTGTGAAAAGTATTGTTGATAAAATGAATGGTACGATTACTGTGACAAGTGAGAAAGACAAAGGATCTATCTTTGATGTCATGATTCCTATTGATATAAATTTATCTACTGAAGCAAATGTATCAAAAGAAAACAACTCTGAAGATTATTCGATTTATGGACTTAATATTCTATTGGTTGAAGATAATGATCTGAATATGGAAATTGCCGAATTCTTATTAGAAGAATATGGAGCAAATATAATAAAAGCTTGGAATGGAAAAGAAGCTGTAGATATTTATCGAAGATCAAAAATAGGTGATATTGATGTTATCTTAATGGATGTGATGATGCCTATTATAAATGGTTATGAAGCGACAAAAATGATACGCTCATGTAATCGAGAAGATGCAAAGAGTATTCCAATCATTGCAATGACTGCCAATGCTTTTGTAGAAGATAAGATCAAGGCGAAAGAAGCAGGAATGAGTGATTATATATCAAAACCTTTTGATGAAAAATTAGTCATAAAAACAATTTCTAATAATGTAAAATGAAACTAAAAAAGTCACTTGTTGTGAATGAGTAGATATTCATAATAGGTGGCATTTTTATTTGAAGTTCATAAAATTCAAAAATTTTTAGGATTTTTTAAAAATATTGTGAATATAGTATTGGAGCTACCTCTACGGTAAGCGGTTGATTCCTCAAATG
>CAVLCI010000079.1:0-9519 GCA_963661415.1 Bifidobacteriaceae bacterium
GATTTATATGCCCAAGAGTTCAAACAAGCTGAAAAAAATGCGAAAAAAGAAGGTATAGAAATTGGTCTAGAACAAGGTAAAACAAATCGTGAATTAGAGTTTGCGAAACAGATGCTATTAGAGAATGAACCAATCGATAAGATCATAAGATATACTGGTTTATCAAAAGATGAAATTCTTAGTTTGAAATAATTGAAAATAAAGCTCCTCTGTATGGAAGTGCTATCCAATACAGAAGAGCTTTTTAATTGAATTCTTTATTTAATACTTCTAATAGTTTTTGAGTATCTAATGGTTTAGATAGATGGCCATTCATACCGGATTCAATAGACCTCTTTTCATCTTCGATGAATGCGTTGGCACTCATTGCGTAGATTGGAAGTTTATGATCTTCTCTATCTAATGCACGTATTTTTTGTGTTGCTTCTAAACCATTCATGATAGGCATCATAATATCCATGAAAATAATGTCATATGTGAATGGTTTTGATTGTTGGAATTTTTCAAGTGCTTCTAAACCATTTGTAGCGATATCTACATCCATTTCATATTGATTGAGAATGATAGAAATGATTTCTGCGTTTAGATCATTATCTTCAACAACCAATACTTTTTTACCTTTGAAGTTTGTTTTGAGAACTTTTGTTTGATCTTGTACTTCTACATCTTGTGCAATTGGTAAAGTAATCTTGAATGTAAATGTAGAACCTTGGTTAAGTTTAGAAGATACATTGATTTCTCCACCCATTAAATGAATGAGTCTAGAAGTAATGGATAAACCTAAACCTGTTCCTGTAGAGATTGCGTTTTGTGCTCTTTCAAAGGATTCAAAGATGCGGTTTTGATCTTCTTCAGAAATGCCATATCCATCATCAATGACTTCAAAACATAATTCTGATGTATCTTGATGATTGATTTCATTCAAACATAATTTGATATGACCACCATCTTGTGTATATTTGTTTGCGTTTCCTAATAGATTGATCAGAATTTGTGATAGTCGTAATGGATCACCAATGAAGTTTGTGTTTTCAAGTTGTAAGTCAACTTTGAATTCTTGATTCTTACATTGGAATCTTTCATCGATGATTGGGTGTAAATCTGCAATGATCTTTTCTAAAGAAAATGGTTCTTGTTTGAGTTCCATCTTACCAGAATCGATCTTTGACATATCTAAGATATCATTGATGAGAGATAACATATATTGTGAAGATACTTTTACATTTTGTAAGTATTCTTTTCTTTGGGATTCTGTGATGTTATCTTGTAGGGCAATATTTGTCATACCAATGATTCCATTCATTGGTGTTCTGATTTCATGGGACATTCTTGCCAAGAATTCACTCTTTGCTTGGGCTGTAATATCGTGATTCTTTTTGATGAATTGATTTTGTATGATAGAAGCGAATTCAATGAATTCTTTTGTATATTCATCATGCATCAAGATATTTTTATCTGCGTTAGAGAATATGATATATCCTACAAATGCACCATTATCTAATATCGGTATGAATAGACCTTTAGTAGATGAAGGAATGAGAGATAACACACCATTTTGTAATAGATTGTCATTGAGTTGTAAGAGTGTATGATCTTGTATCATTTGAATGAATCGTTTGAATTCTAGTTCAGATACGTGTTTGATACGATCTTGTTTATCAATTAGTTCTTCTTTCCAAATATAATCTACTGCGATGGATAAATAGTCATGGTTGAAATTACAGATGATCATATTATCAATGCCATATTGTTCTTGTATCTTCATACATAAAACATCTGTTGTGACGTTAATATCATCGGAATGAGAATATAGATTTAATGCGATAGAAGACAAAGATAAATGAGACAATCCAGCTAATGAAGCAATTTCATCTGATTTGAATGTGACATTTGTTGTATCCATGATATTGTTGTATTGAATGAAAGATAGATTGTGTTTTCTAGCATAATCTCTTGTAGCACATACTTGTGCGACCAAATCATCTATACTACTTTTAGAATCCGCAATTGTATAAGAAGTTGTGAATGAAAGAAGTGTTGATTTTGTAATGCTAGTAAAGTTATGTTCAATGTTTTTGAGTTTTTGTAGGAGTTCTTTTTTAGAACAACCGTGTACCCAAATGAGAATTCTATCTGGACCTGAGCGAATATATAAACTATCCATCAATTCAAATTCTGTTGAAATAAAGCGTGATAGTTTTTCTAATAGAAGATCTCCAAAACATAAACCAAATGATTCATTGATGGTATGGAAATGATTGATATCAAATAATACTAAGAAACCATCTTGGTTGATATTTCTGAGTTCTGTTAACATTTCAATACCAGGAAGATATTTATAGAAACTTGTTGTGGAATCTAATAATTCATCTCTTCCTTTTTTGAGTTCTAATAGTTTTTGTTCATGAATATCACGAATGGAACCAACAACTTTATTACCTACTGTTTTTCCTGTTAGACGACAGAAATGATATGGTTGTTCCATAGTTTCTTTAAAACGTGTTTCTAATGTAAAGGAAACATAATTTGATTGTAGATAAGAGATGACTCTACTACGATCAGATGGATGGATGAGTTGCATATAAGATTGATCAGAAGGTAAATAACGTTTTCTTAGACCATTTCGATAGGTAATGAAAAATAAATGTGTATCAATTTCATATGTAAAGAAAATATCATTTGTACTAGTGATCGCAATACGTAATCTTTCTTTTTCTTCTGATAGTAATTCTTGTTGTTTGTATTCTTTTTGAGATAGTTTTTGAATGACATGATGTAAGTTATCAAGTTCTTTGATATTAGATGGTTGATATTGATTGAGACCGTCTAGTCCACCACGTACAGATATCATCAATTCAGATAATGGTTCTGAAATAATACGATATACAATCAACGCAACAATCAAAGATAACAATACTTCCGCTAATATCACAAAGACAATCGTACGATTGAGAGTTGTACTTAATCCAAAGATAGAGGATTCATCTACTAAACCAATCAATACCCAATTGGTATTTTCATAAGGAACATTAGAATAATACATATTTAAATCAGAAGTAACTGCGTATACTTTTTGTGTTCCTAATAATAAATCATTAACTAAATATAAATCATTGTAGTCTTGTTGGGTGAGCGTTAGTGTTTGTAGATCTTTTGTACGATAATAGAGTGTTCCATCTCCACATAGTGGTGTATAAGAACCATCTTCATTTTGAATGGCTAATACATAACCATTGTTATCACCTAATAAATCACTATCCATATAGAAGGAATTGAGGTATTGGATACTGATTTCTACACCATAGATTCCAATGACATTTCCTTCATATACAAATGGTAAGGAATAGGTAATCATTTGGTGATTATCTAGGTAAGAGTCTTCTAGGATGAATGGTTGAGACCAGTATCCTAGTTTTGTAGTATCTGTTGTTTGACTTGCGGCGAGTAATGGTTGATAGAAGAAATCATCACAGTTTCTTTCTCCATTTCCTTGGAAGTTGAATTTAGTAGACCACGCACTATCTAAAGCAATATTATTTGTTTGTGCGAGTTGTTTATTTCCTTTTTCGAGTAGTAAATCTGCATTGGATTCTGCAATCATTTCTGGATCGGAATCTCTGAAGAAAAGGCCGTTATATGTTGAAGCATTTTCGATATTATCTTGGTTACATAGAACGATGAATGTTCCAGAGGATGTATTCTTTTGTGCTGCACTTAAGAATATAGGGTATATTTGATTTAAGAATTCATTTTGATATGTAGAAGAAGATAAGAATGTTGTTGTATCAATATTGTAGTCATTTAATAGTTGTGTATATTGTGTTGAGAGTTCTTGTGAACATTGAGAAATAGATGTCCACTCATTTGTCATTTTATTGACTAATGTATTTGTATGTAATTCAACATTATGAATATCACTTTCTATTTGATTAGATTCCAGTGTTTTCTTTACATTTAATGTATGTAATATAAACATAGGTAAAATCCCCTGCATCAAAGCTAATAGAAACAGGGGTAATATAATGAGTGTAACAATCGATAATTTCTTTTTTTTCTTCTTTATTTTCATTGCAATATATCTTTTAATGTTTGAGAGAATTGTGAATACCACTTTTCAAAAGATTCGTCACTAATATAATTCTGTAATACTTCATTTCTATCTTTGCCACTTTCAATCAAAGCATCTATTTCTGCTTTATCTGAAATAGCTTGATCAGATAAACTAGAATCTAATACTTTTCTAGCATCTGCACCATTTTCAAATGGTTTTGTTGTATAACCATTTTTTAATAAAGAACCATCTTCAATGATATATTCAATGACATCTTCTGTCTTTTGTTGAACAGCTAAATCATTATCATTGATAACAGAATAGAATGTATCTGTATTAAATGCTTCTTTTTTTACAGGTAAATATGCACTTTCACTAGAAAAATAAATATTATTTTCACTTTCTGTAAACCATTTTAGAAATATACATGAAGCATATGATTCTTTTTCACTCTTTTTTGTAACAACCATACCTGCACCTTGTTGAACAACATCATTTGTACCATTTTCAAATGTAGGTGCTGGTAATATCACATATTCAATAGATTTAGATGTATCGTTATTTTCTACTGTATCTGGAAAATAAACTGCAGAACTAGAAGAACCCGTATAAGCTAGAATATCTCCTGTTTTTACATCATCTGAACGGAATTTTCCTAAAGATGTGAAATATCCTTTTACATATGGAACATAATAACATTCCCATAATTTCTTGATTTTATCTTTGTCTATATTTAATGTGACATTTCCTGCATCATCTACTTCAAATATTTCTGTACCTAATTGTTTCATTCCAATAATGAAATAGTTAGACATAGAATCTCTACCATAGAATGCTTTTCCATTAGAGTATTCATAGTATTTTTCACTAACATGAATGATACCTTCAATTGTATTTAAATCATTATAAGAAAGATGATATGTATCTGCGAATGGTTCAAAATCTGTTTTATTAATCATAAATATTTCAGTACTTTTCGCAATTGGAAACAAATATAATTCATCATTATTGTTAATATATCCTTCTTGAATAAATGAATCTACATATTCATTTAATTCATCATCACTAAAATACTCTTTTAAATTCACTAATTCTGTATTCTTTTGAATGGAATATGCGGTATCTACATAAGTACTAAAGATATTAGGTAGTTCTTTTGCGCCAACTTCTTTATTACAAGAAGCTAATACTGCACTTTCTAGATCAGAAATAGAACCTTGAGAATATCCTTCTACTACGATTCCTTGTTCTTTACCAACGGTATTATTAAATTGTTGACATAGATCATCAAAGGCTGCTTGTGAAGCACCATTATAGTAATGCCAAATCGTTAAATGAATTGGATTATTTGGATCTAAAGATATAGTAGAAGTCTTAGTACAACCAATACTACTAATCAGAATCCCTAAAACAATAAAAAGCTTTTTCATATTGTCTCCCCTTACTTCCACTATTATATAGAATGCTTTCAAAGCTTTCACTCTATTTTTTCAGCAATTTCATCAAATTTTCAAATATATAACCCACAAATAACTAAGAACAATTACTATATACTTGTCTCAAGGTAATAGGGGCCTTGTATGAAAAAAAGGAGGAGACATATATGGGAAGAACGATGAATAAGTTAACAAAACTTGTATTATCATTCTTAATGGTCATCACTTGTGTGAATATCTCCAGTATTAGAGCTGAAGATGGCGATGATGAAAACTACGTAGAATCAAATGTAGTTGAAACAAGTGTTGAACCTACTGAAGATGCAGAAGTAGCATCTACAGAAGAAACAACTCCTACTCCAGAAGTAACAGAAACAACTGATACAGAAGGGGACGGAGAATCACAACCTCAGCAAACAGTAGAAACGGAAAGTGAAGGAGAAGTATCTGAAACAGTAGAAACTCCTGCAACTCCAGAAAACGCTGACGAAGAATCTAATGAAGAAAATGTAACTGAACAATCAGCTATTGAGAGCAAAAAAGATTATTCAGAAAACATCGTTTTCAATCAAGATACAGATGTTACATACAATGAAGATAATTCTGTAGCAACTGTAACAATGACATTAGATACAGAAGATGACGTTTATCTAGACTTCACAAATGCTGAAGAAGCAATTCAAAATAATGAAAATGTATCTATTGATGAAGAAAAAACATCATTAGATCAAAAGCTATGGGTATTCAACATCACAGCAAATGGTGAATATACATTCGAAGCTATCGCAGTAGATAACACTTCAATGGAAACAGTAGGTTCCAAAGAAGTAAAAGTTACTGTAGATGGAATTGTAGAAAAGGTTGAAGAACCAGAAACAACAGTTGAAGAAACTGCAACTCCTGAAGAAACAACAACACCAGAAGCTGAAGAAGAAAACCTAGATGAAGGAATTATGACAGCTGCAACGACTTCAACAAAAAATGTTGTGGTTGGTGGAAGCGTTACTATAACAGGAACTTCTTCGACTAAGTGCAGTTATTCGTCATGGAAAATTAGTAGTGGTACTGATTTGGTGACTCTTTCTGGTAGTGGCACAACTGCTACTGTTACAGGTGTGAAAGCTGGAACTGCAACAATCAAGCATACATATTGTACAAAAAATAGTAGAAATCATAGTTCTCATACTTATGTAGAAGAAACATATAATGTAACAGTTTCTAATCCTGTTCCTACAACATCAATTGACATTACAGAAACAACAGCAAAAGCTTATTATAATAATTCTTCTGAAGGTGCATCTAATGAAAACTTAGGTGTTAAACTTCATGTAACTACAGATCCTGATGAAGCATATGTTACTTGGTCATCAAGTGATACATCTATCGCAACAGTAGATAGTACGGGTAAAGTAGTAGCTACAGGAATTGGAAAAGTTACTATCACAGCAACATCTGGTGATGTATCAGATACATGTACAGTTACTGTTGAATCAGTTTCTCAAAAGACTTTAGTATATGTATATGTAAATGCAAAACAAATGGCCAGTTATGGATTTGAAAATTTAACACCAAATTCAGATGGCTGGTATACTGTTGGCTATCTTGTTATGGATAGTGAACCAACAACAACAGATCAAACGGCTATTACAGATGAAATTAAGTCTGCTTTAGATAATATTGTTCGTTTTTCAGACAATGAAACAATTCCTGCAAATTTCTTGAAGAGTATTATTAATCAATATCAAATGCATCTTGTTAGTGATGGAGCAGCGTCTTATGTGGACAGTGGAAAAACATATCACTTAGACTTGTTTGCTCCTGAAGCAACTACTCTATATCCGGTAACAATCAATTATATTGATCAAGATACAGGTACAGTTATTGAAACTTCTACTAAAAGTGCAGCTTATCAATCAGTTTTAGAATATACAGGATACAAAAAGACAATCAGTGGTTACACTTTCAAAAGTGCTAATCCAACATCAATTACAGTAAGTGGTGATTCAGATGCAGATGTAATTAATCTTTACTACAAAGCAAATTCTAGAATTACTGTTAAATTAACAAGTGCTAAAGTGACTTATGATGGAAATGTTCATGAACTTGAAGCAAAAATAACAGGTGCTCCAACAGGAACTAAACTTTCTGACTTGCATGCAACTATTACATATGGTGAAGGTAATCGTAAAGATGTAGGTACTTATAAAGCAACTGTAAGTGGCGATTCTACAATTACAATTGGTGGTGTTGATTATGATGTTACTTATGTAAAGGATGCTACATTAATAATCAATAAACGAACAGTTAAATTAACAAGTGCAAGTGACGAAAAGGTATATGATGGCAAAGAATTGACAGCAAAAACAGTTATCGAAAGTGCAGAAGGATATGATGGATTTGCCGATAAAGAAGGTGCAACATATGATGTAACTGGAACACAAACAAATGTTGGTGAAAGTGAAAATAAATTCACATATACATTGAATGACGGAACAAGTGCAGATAACTATGAAATCACAACTGAATGTGGAAAATTAAAAGTAACAGAAGCAGATGAAGTAACTGTAACAATTACAGGAAAATCAGAAGAAGTTACTTATGATGGTCAATCACATAAGGCAGAAGGATATACAGTATCAGTAACAGAAGGTAGTGTGTATAAAGAAAGTGATTTCACATTTAAAGGAACAGCAGAAGTTGAAGAGACAGCAGCCGGAACATATGAAATGGGATTAAAGATCTCTGATTTCGAAAATAACAATACAAACTTTAAGAAGGTAACATTCGTTGTTAATGACGGAAGTTTAAAGATTAATGCGAAAGATATCACTCCAGACACTCCAGATACACCTGAAGAAGAGAAGACAGGAATCACAGTGACAGATCCTGAAAGTCATAAATATACTGGAGAAGCATTTAAGGAAGAACTAGTTGTACAAGATACTAAGACTAATGAAGTATTAGAAGAAGGAAAAGACTATACAGTAGCTTATACAAGAAACAACGAAGCAACTGAAGACTTCACAAATGCAGGAGAAATTACAATTACTGTAACAGGTAAAGGTAACTACACAGGTTCTTTTACAAAGAGTTATAACATCACAAAGAGAACAGTTAAATTAACAAGTGCAAGTGACGAAAAGGTATATGATGGCAAAGAATTGACAGCAAAAACAGTTATCGAAAGTGCAGAAGGATATGATGGATTTGCCGATAAAGAAGGTGCAACATATGATGTAACTGGAACACAAACAAATGTTGGTGAAAGTGAAAATAAATTCACATATACATTGAATGACGGAACAAGTGCAGATAACTATGAAATCACAACTGAATGTGGAAAATTAAAAGTAACAGAAGCAGATGAAGTAACTGTAACAATTACAGGAAAATCAGAAGAAGTTACTTATGATGGTCAATCACATAAGGCAGAAGGATATACAGTATCAGTAACAGAAGGTAGTGTGTATAAAGAAAGTGATTTCACATTTAAAGGAACAGCAGAAGTTGAAGAGACAGCAGCCGGAACATATGAAATGGGATTAAAGATCTCTGATTTCGAAAATAACAATACAAACTTTAAGAAGGTAACATTCGTTGTTAATGACGGAAGTTTAAAGATTAATGCGAAAGATATCACTCCAGACACTCCAGATACACCTGAAGAAGAGAAGACAGGAATCACAGTGACAGATCCTGAAAGTCATAAATATACTGGAGAAGCATTTAAGGAAGAACTAGTTGTACAAGATACTAAGACTAATGAAGTATTAGAAGAAGGAAAAGACTATACAGTAGCTTATACAAGAAACAACGAAGCAACTGAAGACTTCACAAATGCAGGAGAAATTACAATTACTGTAACAGGTAAAGGAAACTATACAGGTGAAGTCACAAGAACTTACAACATCACTAAGAGAACAGTAGTATTAACTGCAGCATCAGCATCTAAGACTTACGATGGTACAGCATTAACGGCTCCAGAAGTAACAGTTGAAGGTGATGGATTCGTAGAAGGTGAAGTAAGTAACT
>CAVLCI010000080.1:0-9389 GCA_963661415.1 Bifidobacteriaceae bacterium
TTTTAATTTTTTGCATCATTGTATTTTCTCCTCCACTATTCTTATTCCCAAAAAAATATAAAAATCCTAAAATTTGTTGTAAAAAGAAAACCCAATCTTGATGATTGGGTCATTCAATAGCGTCTAGATGTACATTTCTTACATTTGGTAGTTTCTTTAATGTATTTACCATTTCTTGTACTTCGCATCCCATTTCAGAAATATCAATGGATAAAAGTACATTTGCCTTACCTGCGATAGGAATTGCCTGGGAAATGGTAAGAATAGATGTGTTCAAATCAGATAATGTTTTAAGTACAGAAGATAATGCACCACTTTCATTTTTGAGAATTAAAGAAAGTACTGCTTTTCTTTCGATGGTATCTTCTGTGCTTTCATAAACATAGTCTTTGTATTTATAGAATGTATTTCTAGAAATACCTGCCATTTGTACAGCTTCGGTAATAGTAGAAGCTTCGTGATTTACAAGTAAGTTTCTTGCGTAGATTACTTTATCTAAATAATCTGGAAGTATTTTTCTAGAGACGATTAAAAAGTCTTTTTTCATAACATTAAAGTTCCTTCTTTCGCAATCTCTAATTCTTTGATATTCCAATGGTGATTTAAAGATTGAATTTGATTCTTTTGTTCTGTAGATAATTGTTGTTGAGAAATGAGGATACATGTAGATCCTGAACCACTGATTAAAAATGCACCTAAATCTTGGACATAAGATTTTAATGTATCAAATTCATGAATCAATTGTTTGCGATATGGTTCATGAATGAAATCTTCTGAAACGATTTTTAATAATGAAAGATCACCATTTCTAAGTGCTTCTATTAGAAGAGAAGCGTGTGATGTACTTTTTGTGACGATGCTTCTTGGATATGATTCTGGAAGGATTGAACGCGCACGCTGTGTTGAAACTTCAAAATCTGGAATGAAGATCGTATATTTCCAATTTGGATCTAATGGAATTGATTGTGTTAAAAATGTATCTTTTACATTGATGGAAGCTGTAAATCCACCATAAATACATGGTGCTACATTATCAGGATGACCTTCTAATTCAGAAGCGAGTTGAAAAATCTGTTCTTTGGATAAAGCGTGATCATGCAATGCACTTGCGGCATATAACCCACCAACAATGAGGGAAGAACTAGAACCTAATCCTCTAGATACAGGTATTTCTGTATGAAATATGACATGAATTGAATCATTTACGCCAATTGCTTGACATCCTTTTTGATAGGCTTTTAGAAATAGATTATCTGCGTTATTAAAACGTTCTTCTACATTTTCCAATGTATTTGAAGAAGACAGTTCTACTTCAAATGTGTTGTATAAATTTAAAGCTAAACCAAAACAATCAAATCCTGGTCCAACATTCGCACTTGTGGCAGGTGTTTGAATTGTAATCATTTTGAGATTTCCTCCATGCGTTTTGCGATAACATGCATTCCATCTTCAATGTTGATGGATTTTGTGAAACGAATAGGCATTTCTTTTAAACAAGAAAGGTTTTTAGGAATTGGAACATTTGTGACTTCATTTAATCGATACATTGCATCAAAATCATCTTCTATGTTTTCTTGGTTGATTGCCTTTAGAACATCTTTACAGAATTTATATGGGGAAGCAGTGGACAAAATGATTGTTTTAGTTGAATCATTTGTTTCTTGTTTATATTGGAGATATGCATCTAGTCCTACAGAAGTATGTGGATCTATCAATGTATTTTCATTTTTGTATAAATCGTGAATTGTTTTGGAACAATCTTCTTCATTGACCCAATATCCTTTAAAGATAGAATCTATTTTTTGATGAAGTTGTTTTGAAATCGTATATTCACCTGTTTCTTTTAAGGAACGCATGATGTCTGTAATCAATGCGTCATCATTTCCACTCATCATAAACAATAAACGTTCTAAGTTACTAGAAATCAAAATATCCATAGATGGAGAAATCGTAGGAACAAAGTCACGATGTATGGAATAGGTTCCTGTTCTTAAAAAGTCTGTTAATACATTGTTGGAATTAGAAGCACAAATAAATTGATGAACTGGTAATCCAGTTAAATATGCAAGATAACCCGCAAGAATATCTCCAAAATTTCCTGTTGGAACAGAGAAATTTACTTTTTCTCCACATTGTATTTCATTGTTTTTTACTAGTTGAATATAAGCGTAGTAATAGTAAACGACTTGAGGGATGAGTCTACCAACATTGATGGAGTTAGCAGATGAAATCGTTACATTTTTAAGAGAGTTTAAAACTTCTTGGTTTTGTGTTGCTTCTTTGACCATTCTTTGACAATCGTCGAAGTTTCCTTTTACCGCAATGACTTCAACATTATTTCCAATGCTTGTCTGCATTTGGCGTTTTTGGATGGCGGAAACACCTACTTCTGGATAGAAGACTGTAATTGCGGTATGATCAACATCCGCAAATCCACTTAATGCGGCTTTTCCAGTGTCTCCTGAAGTTGCAGTTAAGATGGAAATGATATCGTTACGGTTTTCCATTTTATATGCGGAAGTTAATAGATGTGGAAGGAGTGTTAGCGCAATATCTTTAAAAGCACTCGTTGGTCCATGCCATAGTTCCATTAAGTAGCCATCTTTGATCTTTGTGAGTGGTACAATATTTGTATCATTGAATTTATCATCGTATGCAGAATTTACACATTGTTCGATTTCTTCTTTTGAATAATCAGATAAAAATGCATGAATGATTTTTGTTGCGAGTTGTTGATAAGATAGATCTAACATCTCAGAAACGTCAAAATGGAAGTCAATACTTTGTGGGGTATATAGACCACCATCTTTCGCTAAACCATGAATGACAGCGTTATGACTTTCTAATTTATCTTTTTTATTTCTGCTACTTACGTATTCCATAAAAACCTCCTTGTAATACATCATGAGTTATGATACTATGTTCAAGATTTAAATACAAGTGTTTTTGAAATAAGTACACGCGGAGGTATCTATGAATAGTTCGAAAGTAAAAGAAGGAATTCAACAAGCGCCACATCGTAGTCTTTTTCACGCACTTGGTTTTACTGAAGAAGAAATGAATAAACCGATGATTGGTATCGTTTGTTCTTATAATGAAATCGTTCCTGGACATATGAATCTAGATAAGATTTGTGAAGCGGTAAAACTAGGGATTGCTGAGGCGGGTGGTATGCCTATTATGATCCCAGCGATTGCCGTGTGTGATGGAATTGCGATGGGACATACGGGAATGAAATATTCACTTGTTTCTAGAGAATTGATTGCGGATTCTACAGAATGTATGGCAAAAGCGCATGCATTTGATGGATTAGTAATGATACCAAATTGTGATAAGAATGTACCAGGTTTACTCATGGCTGCAGCACGAATCAATATTCCAACTGTATTTGTTTCTGGTGGTCCAATGCTTGCGGGAAATGTGAAGGGTAGAAAACGATCCTTATCCTCTATGTTTGAAGCAGTTGGAGAATATCAATCTGGAAAGATATCTGCTGCTGATTTAAAAGAATATGAAGAGAATGTGTGTCCAACTTGTGGATCGTGTTCTGGGATGTATACCGCAAATTCTATGAATTGTTTAACAGAAGCAATTGGTATGGGATTACAAGGGAATGGAACGATTCCTGCAGTGTATTCTTCTAGAATTCGATTGGCAAAACAAGCAGGATACGCTGTTATGAATCTGATAGAAAAAGACATTAAACCTCGTGATATCATGACAAAAGAAGCTTTTATGAATGCCTTATGTGTAGATATGGCATTAGGCTGTTCAACAAATACAATGTTACATTTACCTGCAATCGCACATGAGTGTGGAATTGTATTAGATATGGAAATCGCAAATGAAATTTCACATCGTACACCAAACTTGTGTCATTTAGCTCCAGCAGGACCAACTTATATGGAAGATTTGAATGAGGCAGGAGGCGTATACGCTGTGATGAATGAACTCATCAAAAAAGAGTTGTTGTATTTAGATGGAATGACAGTTACAGGAAAAACAATGCGTGAAAATCTAAAAGGTGCAATGAATCGAAATACAGAAGTGATAAGACCTATTGATTCACCATTTATGAAAAGTGGTGGTATTGCGGTATTAAAAGGAAATTTAGCACCAGATAGTGCAATCGTTAAACAAAGTGCGGTTGCGCCTGAAATGATGAAACATGTAGGTCCGGCAAGAGTGTTTGATTGTGAAGAAGATGCGATTTCTTCTATTCTATCGAATCAGATTCATGAAGGTGATGTTGTTGTGATTCGATATGAAGGTCCAAAAGGTGGACCTGGTATGCGAGAAATGTTGAATCCAACTTCCGCAATCATTGGAATGGGTCTTGGTTCTAGTGTTGCGTTGATTACAGATGGTCGCTTTTCAGGCGCATCACGTGGTGCTTCGATTGGTCATGTGAGTCCAGAAGCAGCGGATGGCGGTCCAATTGCCTTTGTTGAAGAAGGCGATATGATTTTGATTGATATTGAAAATCATCGATTAGAATTACAAGTGAGTGATGAAATATTAAAACAGAGAAAAGAAAAATGGATACCAAAAAAGAATCCTGTGGATGGTTACTTGGCACGTTATCAAGCGATGGTGACTTCCGCAAATCGTGGGGCTATTTTAGAAATCAAAGAAGGAGAGAAGCTATGAAAGTAGGATTACTAGGACATGGTGTAGTAGGCAGTGGTGTTAGAAAGATCATTGACGCAAACAAGACAAATGACACAAAACAAATCGAAATTGTCAAAATATTAGTGAAAGAAAATTCGGAAATCACAGATGAAAGAATGACAACCGATGCATCTTCTATTTTGTGTGATCCTGAAATTGATGTAGTTGTTGAATGCATGGGTGGTATTGAACCTGCACATGCTTACGCAATGGAAGCAATGAAACATGGCAAACATTTTGTTACATCTAATAAAAAGATGTTTGCGACATGTATTCACGATTTGCATGCATGTGCGATTGAAAATTCTGTGAGTTTGCATTATGAAGCGAGTTGTGGTGGTGGTATTCCTTGGATGGCAAATCTAGAACGTTGTAAGAGAATCGATGAAATGAATGCATTTCGTGGAATCTTCAATGGTACAACAAATTATATTTTGAATCGTATGTTCTTAGAAAAAAAGAACTTTGATGAAATGTTGAAAGAAGCACAGAAACTCGGTTATGCAGAGAAAGATCCTACAGATGATATAGATGGATATGATGTGCGTTTTAAAGTGGCATTGAGTTGTTTGAAGGCATTTGGTGCATATGTAAAACCTGAAGAAATTCCAATGTTTGGTATTCGTTATGTGGATTCATGTGATCTAGATTATTGTAGAGAACATGGTTATGTATTGAAAATGATTGGAAAAGGAACTGTTTTAGAAACAGGTATTCAGGCAAGTGTTATGCCAACCTTTTTGAAACAAGAAGATGTATTTTCTTCTATTCCTTTAAATTTCAACGCAATCGAATCAGATTCTCCTACATTAGGGAAAGCAGTCTATATTGGACAAGGAGCCGGTTCTTTACCAACTGCACACGCTGTTGTACAAGATATCATTGATATTCTACATGCAGAAAGTATGGAACTTAACATGAAAGAGACAAGCATCAATAATGATCATGTCAAAGGTGTATATTACATTCATACAACAGAAGAATCTGTGTTTGAAGATGTTATTGACGAAAAGATGCAAACTGCTTTTATCACAAAAGAAATCACATTAAATGAATTATTACGTAGACTTGCGTTGTTAAATGATCCAACAGTATTTGTTGCGGAGGTTGAAAAATGATCAAAGTAGTAAAGTTTGGAGGTTCATCTGTAGCCAACGCAAAACAATTTGAAAAAGTAAAAAATATTGTAGAAAGTGATCCATCCAGAAAGTTTATCGTAACAAGTGCTTGTGGAAAAGAAAGTCATGAAGATCATAAAGTTACAGATTTATTATATTTGATACAAGCACATGTTAAGTATGGTGTATCTTATGAAACGATTTTTGAATTGATCGTCAACAAATATGAAAGTATTAAAAAGGATCTACATTTAACATTGGACCTAGAAAAAGAATTCAATCAAATTCGAAAAATCATACAACATGGTGAAGCTGAAGATTATCTTGTTTCTCGTGGGGAATATTTAACAGGAAAACTTTTAGCTGAATATTTAGGTGCACAATTTGTGGATGCACAAGATGTAATCATGTTTAAGTATGATGGAACAATTGACATGGAAAAAACAAGTGAGAAACTACAAGCTTATGCGAAAGGTAGTGAGAAAATACTTGTTCCTGGTTTCTATGGTGCTTTACCAAATGGAACGATCAAAGTTATGAGCCGTGGTGGTTCAGATATTACAGGTGCAGTACTCGCGAATATCATTGATGCGGATGTGTATGAAAACTGGACAGATGTATCTGGATTTATGGTCGTTGATCCTAGAATCGTTCCGAATTCAATTTCGATTCCTAGAATTACATATTCTGAATTAAGAGAAATGTGTTATATGGGAGCGAATGTTTTACATGATGATTCTGTTTTCCCAGTCAAAGAAAAAAATATTCCAATTAATATTCGTAATACAAATGATCCTTCGCATCCTGGTACGATGATCATGGAAGATTGTAGTGAAATGGATAAAGTGGATGTACCACATTTGATTACAGGTATTACAGGTCGAAAAAATTATACTGTTATTTCTTTAATGAAAGCTCATTCTAGTGCTGAAATTGGATTTCTAAGAAAATTATTATCAATTTTCGAAAAATATAATGTTTCTGTAGAAGCTGTTCCAGTGACGGTAGATACGTATAGTATCGTTGTACAAACAAGTTTAATCAATCATTGTTTGTATGAAATTCTTGGTGAATTAAGAAAAGAACTCAAGCCTGAAGATCTACGTGTAGAAGATCATCAAGCAATGATTGCGGTCGTAGGTAGAGAAATGAAACAACGCTCTGGTATTTCTGGACAATTATTAAGTGAGTTTGGTAGAAATCATATTAATATTCGTACGATTTCACAGTCTTCGTATGAATTGACAATTATGATTGGTGTAGAAGATAAAGATTTTGAGAAAGCAATCAAAGCAATCTATGATAAGTTTGTTTTGGAGGAAGAAAAAATATGAAAGTAGGAATTGTTGGAGCTACAGGTGCTGTTGGTCAACAAATGTTGATCTGCATGGAAGAAAGAAAGATTGAAGTTGAAGAATTACGTTTGTTTGCCTCAAGTAGATCACTTGGAAAAACATATGTTTTTCAAGGAAAAGAATATTCTGTACAAGTAGTGGAGGAAGGATGCTTTGATGGATTGGATTATGTACTTGGTGCAGTATCTAATTCTTTAAGTAAAGAATATCGTCCCTTAATTGAAAAAGCTGGAGCTATCTACATTGATAATAGCTCTGCATTTCGCCAAGAAGAAGATGTACCACTTGTTATTCCACAAATCAATGGAGAAGATGCATTAAAACATCATGGAACGATTGCCAACCCTAACTGTTCTACGATCATTACATTGATGGCATTAGCACCAATTTCAAAGATTTCTAAAATCAAAACGATTCATGCGTGTACGTATCAAGCAGTTAGTGGTGCAGGTATGCATGGCATTGAAGAGTTGAAACAACAAATTGATGCCATCAAACACAATCAAGAAGTTTCAGTAAATGTGTTTCCATCACAAATCGCATACAATGTCATTGCGGATATTGGTTCTACTTTAGAAAATGGTTATACAACAGAAGAAATGAAAATGCAGAATGAAGGTAGAAAGATTCTGCATTTGCCAGAATTGCTTGTTACATGTACATGTGTAAGAGTTCCAGTATATCGTTCACATTCAATTTCTGCTTCTTTTGAGACAGAAGAACATGTTTCTATCCACCAAGCGAAAGATGCGATTGAAAAGTTTGATGGTACTGTTTTATATGATGGTGTTCCAACACCTCTTATGACGAGTGATCAAGATCTTGTATATGTTGGAAGAATTCGCGAAGATCTAACAAATGAAAATGGATTGACATTATGGTGTTGTGGGGATCAGATTCGAAAAGGTGCCGCAACAAATGCAGTGGAAATAATGGAGTATTTGCAGTCTCATAATGTGTTACAATAATAACACGCATAGGAGGAATGTATATGTCTCGTAAGTCAATGATTACTGCAGGTGTGCTTGCATTAGCGACGGTTGGAACTGCTGCAGCTTTATATTTATTAAAAAAGAAAGATGATGATCAGGAAGAAGAAATTCATTTCATTAAAATTGAAGATGGAGATGAACCTGAAGAATCTGTAAAAACATATTCCGCAGAAGGAAAAAGTGAAGAAGTTCAAGAAATTGCGGCAGTATATCCATATTTAGATCCTAACTTTATTGAAAAGATCTTAAATAAAAATGAAGAATTTAATACAAGCTATGATGAGGATGTATTGGTGACAGTTCAACATCGCGTGAAATTCGATCATGAAGAAGAAAGAAAAGCTTTTGTTGAAATTATGGAACTTAGTGGTTATGAAACTGCAGTGAAAGATGAAATCGTACTAGCATCTCGTAAATTCTTTACACAGTCTGGCGCAATTATTTCTGATATTTTAAATGTTGCGAATCAAACACTTGCGTTACAAGGTGTATACGAAGATTATGACATTCAATAGAAATTGTACACAGTTCATTATGAATTGTGTCTTTTCTTTTGGTAGAATAGTAAACAATAGAGGTAAATATAAATGGAAAATAAAGAAGTAGAAAAGAAATCAACAAACAAAAGTAATTATATGAAATTAATTTTTATGATTGCGGCAGTGTTTGTGGTTTTATATATGATTTTTGGAAAAGGAAAACAAGATAGTGATTCTTGTGTTGTTGTAACACAATCGCCATTTGGACAATCACAAGCGCAAGTTTGGACAGATTTAGATTCTAAGTTACAAGCAAAGGGAATTGCGGGTTTCGATTTAGAAGTTCCTACAGAATTAACAGAAACTTATACAGATGTAGCGTATAGAGTATTTTCTTATCAAATTTCTGAAGTGACTTTTAATGATGAGAATGGAGACGCTGTGATTCGTATTGATAAGGCAAAGTATTGTGGAAAAGATATTTTAGATACGGATGATAATCTCTATTCTGTTATTAATAAAGTTGAAATTGATGGCAAAGAAGTAAAAGAACGTGGTGATGGTCAAAAATTCACTGCCATTTCATGGACGGATGGTGAGTTTTCTTATGGTATTACCGCATATAAAGGTGGAATTGACACAGAAACAGTTGAAAAATATGTTTCTGAAATAGAATAAATTTTAAGGGATTCATCAAAATCTTGTGAATAGTATATTAAAGGAGAAAATATAGTATGAAAAATTTTGATGAATTACAGTTTAGTGACAGTTATA
>CAVLCI010000081.1:0-9243 GCA_963661415.1 Bifidobacteriaceae bacterium
ACCACCTACGCTAACGCTTAGAGGTGGGAGTTTCCTGCACAAATTTTAGATGAATTTTAATCAATCATTCTATCAAATCTACCCAATTGGTTTTTGTGGTGCTCCAAAAGAAAATGATGGAGTTTTAGAACATCGCATTTTAAAAGTGATAGATTGGATTCCACATTTTACTCAATTAGGAATCACTTCTATTTTATTCAATCCAATTTTTGAAAGTGATAAGCATGGATATGATACAAGAGATTACACAAAAATCGATTGTCGTTTAGGTACAAATGAAGACTTCCACCACGTTTGCAAGACATTACATCAAAATCACATTTCTATTATTTTAGATGGTGTTTTCAACCACGTTGGAAGAGGATTCCCATATTTCCAAGATGTCATTCAAAACAAATGGGAATCTCCATATAAAGATTGGTTTCATATCAATTTTGATGATACAAATCAACCAGATGGATTTTGGTATGAAGGATGGGAAGGTCATCAAGAACTTGTTAAATTAAACATGAATAATCCTGCAGTTAGATCATATTTGATTCAATGTGTAGATCATTGGATCAAAGATTTCCAAATTGATGGATTACGTTTAGATGTTGCTTACATGGTCGATCGTAACTTCATGCATGAACTATGTAATCATGTTCGTTCTTATAAACCAGATTTCTTCTTTTTAGGAGAAATGATTGGTGGTGACTATAACCAAATCATGAATGATGGATTATTAGATTCTGTTACAAACTATGAATGTAGAAAAGGATTATATTCATCTTTTAATAGTATGAATCTGTTTGAAATTGGATATTCTCTCAATCGTCAATTCGGAAAAGATCCATGGTGTTTATATACAGGAAAACATTTATTAAGCTTTGTAGATAATCATGATGTCAATCGTATCGCTTCCGAATTAACAGATGCATCCGATCTTCCATTGATCTATGCTTTGTTATATGCAATGCCTGGAATTCCTTGTATATATTATGGAAGTGAATGGGGAACAGAAGGAACTAGAACAAATTGGTCAGATGATGATTTAAGACCTTGTTTCTCTAAACCAGAGTGGAATTCTCTAACAGATTTGATTCAAAAACTAAATACAATGCGAAAGAACTATTCTATTTTTACAGATGGTGATTATCAACAGTTATATATACAAAATAAACAAATCGCGTTTGTAAGAAGAAATGAATCAGAACAAATTATCTTTCTCTTAAATATTGACCAATCCCCTGCACAACTATACTTTGATGCTGGTGTAGAAAAGGGAATTGATTTATATGACAACGAAGAAATCCAATTTACTGGTTCTTATACATTAGAAGGAAAATCATTTCAAATCATTTATACGCACTATTAAAAAATTCACCTTTAATGGTGAATTTTTAATAGACTTAACATATCTTCTGGTTCTTCTAATTCAATATGAATTGGAGTTTGTTGAAATGGTTGTAATAAATCAACACTTGCACAATGTAATGCCGGTCTTTCAATCCACTTGTTTGATCCACCATATAAACTATCTCCACAAAGAGGATGAGAAATACTAGCCATACCTGCTCGTATTTGATGTGTTCTTCCTGTTTCAATTGTAATTTCTAATAACGTATAACTTTCAAATTCTTTTAAGACTTTGTAATGTGTAATACAAGGTTTTCCTGTATCACTGATTTTTCTTTGTTTACTGCGTTCTTGTCTTTCTAAAGAATAAGTTAAAGTTCCTTCCTTTTGTTCAAAGGTTCCTTCTGCGATTGCGTGATACTTTTTATGTAAAGTATCTTTATTTCGTTGCTTGCTAAGTCGAGAAGCAGCGACTTGGCTTTTCGCATAGACCATGATACCTGATACATCTTTATCTAATCTACCAATAGAGCGTATCATAAATCCTTTTCCATAATAATTCTGTAATAATGTACCCATATCATCATCTAAATGTTCATGGGTAGGATGACATACCATACCTGCAGGTTTATTAACGATAACAAGATCTTCATCTTCATATAGAATTTCTGGTTTTCCTATCATACGTATCACATGTGGTAAATCTTTTTCTAAAAATGTTAATGTAATCACATCATTTGTATGTACGATTTCTGTAACTCTACATTCTTCTCCATTTAACTTTAATCCATGAGAGAATTTCAATCTTGAAATTTCTCTTCTACTTAAACCAACACTTTTAGACAAAACAGCCTTTAAAGGAAGGCTGTTTTCTGTTTCTTCAATTGTTATTTCGATTGTCTTATTCATCGATATCACTTGTAATCTGACTTCTCAAATAAGAATCAACAAATCCATCTAGATCACCATCCATGACAGATTGAATATTTCCTACTTCATGTCCTGTTCTTAAATCTTTTACCATTGTATATGGCGCAAACACATAAGAACGAATTTGGGAACCCCACTCATTGGCTTTTACTTCACCTTTGATAGAAGCCATTCTTTCTTCTTGTTCACGAATCTTTAATTGTAGTAATTTACTCTTCAATTGATTCAAACAAGCTTCTCTATTTTGTAATTGAGAACGTTGTGTTTGACAGAATACAGTAATACCTGTTGGTTTATGTGTCATACGAACTGCAGAGTCCGTTTTATTAATATGCTGCCCACCAGCGCCAGAAGAACGCATTGTAATGACATCTAAATCTTTATCATCGATTTCAATTTCCATATCATCATCAAATTCAGGAACGATTTCTACAGACGCAAAAGATGTATGTCTTCTCGCATTAGAATCAAAAGGAGAAATACGTACTAAACGATGTACGCCATTTTCAGCTTTCAAATACCCATATGCCATTGGTCCTTCAATTTGTACAGAACAAGATTTCAATCCTGCTTCTTCACCTTCTTGATAATCTAATAAAGTAATCTTATATCCTTTTCTTTCACAATAACGCATATACATACGATATAACATTCCTGCCCAGTCCATAGCTTCTGTTCCACCAGCACCAGGATGGATTTCTAAGATTGCGTTATGATTATCATAAGGTCCTGATAATAACACTTGAATTTCAAATGCTTCAAACTTCTTCATTGCTTCAGTAAATTCTTCTTGTACAAGTTCATTCATATCTTCATCAAATGTTGTACTTAATTCATTTACGGAATCATTTAAGTCAGAAAGAATTCCAACCAATTCATCATAACTATCCACCAATTGTTTCAGTTGGTTGTTATTTTTAATGAGTTTTTGTGCTGCTTTTTGATCATTCCAAAAATCAGCATCTTGCATCTTTAAATTGTTTTCTTCAATCTGTTTGCGTTTAGAATCAAGATCGAGTGAAGCACCCATAGACTTCAATTTTTCTTGGTTCTTTGAAACAGACTGCTTCATCTCATATAGTTCCATTACGCCTCCTTATTTGCTTCACTTGCTGGAATAACACGTACATTCATACAGAAAGTTACAATTTCCTGAGAAATTGTAGCCATCATATCTTCAAATAATTGATATCCTTCTTGTACGTATGCTTGTAAAGGATTTGATTGTGCATATCCTCTTAAACCAATACCATTTCTTAATTTATCCATTGTATCAATATGATTCGACCAAGCTCTATCAATTGTTCTCAAAGATACTTCTTTTTCTACATTTCTGATCTTATCTTGTACTGGTTCTACTTTCTTTTCATAGTAAGCCCAAGCTTTTTCATATACAAAACCAGAAATATCTTCACGATTCTTACCTGCTAGATCATTATCTGCAACAAGATCTTTGAATCCAATATCATTCAGACCTTTGATCAATCCTTCTGTATCTACATCTTGACTTCTAGATTCAAAATTTGTGTAAGAAGAAACCATATCTGAAATAACTCTTTGGAACATTTGTTGAACAACTGTATGAACATCATCATTCTCTAAGATGAAATTTCTTTGTTCATACATTGTTTCTCTTTGTTGTCTCATAACATCATCATATTGTAATAATTGTTTACGAGCATCATAGTTCACACCTTCAACTCTTCTTTGTGCAGAAGAAATTGCTTTTGTGATTGTTTTAGATTCTACTGCTTCATCACCTAATGAAGCAAAGATACCTTCCATTCTTTCAGAACCAAATCGAATCATCAAATCATCTTGTACAGAAACAAAGAATCTACTCATACCAGGATCCCCTTGTCTACCTGCACGACCTCTCAACTGATTATCAATACGTCTAGATTCATGTCTTTCAGAACCAAGTACGCATAAGCCACCAAGTTCACGAACACCTTCACCTAACTTGATATCTGTACCACGACCTGCCATGTTTGTCGCAATCGTTACTGCGCCAATTTCACCTGCATGTGAAATGATTTCAGCTTCACGTGCATGATTCTTTGCGTTCAACACATTGTGTGGAATTTTTCTTTCCTTCAAATATTTAGAAATCAATTCAGAAGTTTCAACCGCAATCGTACCAACTAGGATTGGTTGACCAGTCGCATGACGTTCCATAACTTCTTCAACAAGTGCTTTGAATTTCGCTTTCTTAGTTCCATAGACTGCATCTGGATAATCGATACGTGCCACAGGACGATTTGTAGGAACTTCTACAACATACATATTGTAGATTTCTAAGAATTCCTCTTCTTCTGTCTTAGCAGTACCTGTCATACCAGCTAGCTTGTTATATAAACGGAAGAAATTCTGATATGTAATTGTAGCTAAAGTCGTTGTTTCTTGTTTGATAGAAATACCTTCTTTTGCTTCAACGGCTTGATGAAGACCATCTGACCATTGTCTACCCTTCATCAAACGACCTGTGTTAGGATCGACAATTACGATTTCATCTTCTGTTTCATCTACAACATAATCAATATCTCTAATCATGATATAGTTTGCCTTCATTGCTTGATTAATGTGGTGTAAAAGTTGTGTATGAGAAATATCATACAAGTTTTCTACTTTGAACATTCTTTCAGCTTTTGAAACACCTTCTTCTGTTAAAGTAACGCTCTTACTTCTCGCATCGATTTCATAATCTTCATCTTTTGTTAATTTCTTTGCGAAACGATCTGCTTGTAAGTAAAGATTTGCTGTTTGTTTTTGACCCCCAGAAATAATCAAAGGTGTTCTGGATTCATCAATCAAAATAGAGTCAACTTCATCCACAAGTGCGAAATTCAATCCTCTTAAAACACGATCATTTACATTTGTAACCATGTTATCTCTTAAATAGTCAAAACCTAATTCAGAGTTTGTTGTATATGTAATATCACATGCATATGCTTGTTTCTTTTGGAATTTTGTTAATTGTCTTAAATTGACACCAACACTCAAACCTAAGAAACGATAGATTTGACCCATCCACTCAGCATCACGTTGAGAAAGATATTCATTGACTGTAACTACATGTACACCTTTTCCTTCTAATGCATTTAAATATACTGCCATAACAGAAGTCAAAGTTTTACCTTCACCAGTCTTCATTTCCGCAATATCGCCACCTTGCATAACAGTAGCACCCATTAACTGTACAGGATATGGGAATTCACCAATCACTCTTCGTGCTGCTTCACGTGCTGTAGCGAAAGCATCTGTATAAATATCATCCAATGTTTCACCATTCGCTAATCTTTCTTTTAGCTTTGTTGTCATTGCCTTCAATTCATCATCAGACTTCTTTTTATATTCCTCTTCAAGATCTAAAACAGGTTGAACTTTCTTTTCAATTTGTCGAATCTTTCTTGCATCTTCATCAAATAATCTAGAAATGAAATTTGCCATATATAGCCTCCATTTTTTGCATAAAAAACCTAAATAATTATATCGTCAACACTTTAAAATAGCAACGTTACTACTTAAGCCAAGAACGATTTGCACTTACACAATATATTTTTATTTTATGTTTCTTTCTTTCAATGCAAGAAATCGCCCCTTTTAATGTCGCACCACTTGTAATCGTATCATCCACAAGTAATAGTTTTTCAGGTAAAATCACGCTTGGTTTTAATAGAATTTCATGACTCATTTTCTCTCTTAGATAACCAGGATTTTCTTTTTGGGAAACATTTGTATTCTTTATAAAAGGATCTAACATTTTCATATGCAAACAAGAAAACATTTCTTGTAGATGGCAAAAACCTCTACGATCGATCTTTTCTAAAGAACTAGGCATACAACATAATGTGTAACCTCGATATTTTCTTTGAATATGTTTTTTTGTTTCAAATAAAAAGATATCTTTTAAAGCTTCATCACCACATTCTTTCAATTGAATCAGCGCAGAAGAAAATGCATCATTATAAACATAATCCGCTTCCCCTTTAATACCTTCTAACAAAAATGTAATATGTTTCTTTTCCCATTGTTTCCTACAAGTACTACATAAAGGATCTTCACCAATCACAATATCTCGAAAGGAACTTTCTGTTAGTTCTTTTCCACACATTAAACAACGCATGATAAATTCGCCTCCTCAATTGACATAATACACTGATCCACCGCATCACTTTTTTCATCGCATAAAAATAAAACATCACCCGTTGGATCATTAAAATCCCTACCTGCTCTACCCGCCATTTGAATTAAGCTCGCTTCATTGAATACGGAATGATTCGCTTGAAAGACGCAGACATCTGTATGCGGAAATGTAACACCTCTTTCTAATACCGTCGTACAAAACAAGATTCCATTTCCTTCTTTTCGAAATTTCTCAATTACCGCATCTCTTTCTTCTGTTTTACTTGTACATACATAACACTTCATAAATACCCCAAAGACTTTTCCAAAACACACTGCCATTCGAATCGTAGGAAAGAATACAATACGAGGATGATTTTTATGCGTTTTGATCCAATGACATAAAAACAAAAAATCTATCCATATTGGAGCAATCTTCTTTCGTGGAACTGGAATAGGTTTTCCATGTGGTCTACGATTCAATTTCAAACAAACAAGTGTTCCATTCTCACATCGATTCTTTAATTCTTCATCTGGAGTCGCTGTTAAGTAGATGATATTTCCTCTACATGATGTTCTCGCAATATTAGCCAACACTGCATTTCCCGCATATGGAAAAGCATCTACTTCATCTAAAATCAATAAATCAAAAGCCTGGTAATAGCGATACAATTGATGACACGTACACACAATCAAATCACCATCTAATACATCTGTATGTCCACCACACACCGCAACAACCTTCATATTTATAAAGTATCCTTGTAATCTTTCTGCCACTTCCAAAACAACTTGCCTACGTGATATCGCAAAACATACTTTCTTATGAGATAACAAATATTCTGAGATCGTAGGAATTACGATTTCTGTTTTCCCTGCACCACAAACTGCTTGTACTAAAACATCACTTGTTGAAATATGATGTAATAATTTTGCGGCAATGATCTTTTGATCCTTTGTTAGAGGATATTTCAATGTATATTCCCCACAATCTTCAACCGTTGATAGACCAACACTTCTCATGTCTTCTTCAATCAAAACTCTTCCAAAAGATATGCATTTTCTACAATACCAACCTTTACTCCCTTTATAAAACCAACTTTCATCTTCATTCAAACATCTTTTACATTTCATAAATCACCACAATATACTATTCACAAAAAAAGTTGGAATTCCTCCAACTTTTCATTTTAAATCTTCAATTGTTGTAATCTTAATATTTGAATAACTACCTTCAACTGCCTTTACTTTCACATCACTATATCTTTCAACTAATGAAGCATCATCTGTTCCAGTAAAGTTATCTTGAATGGCTTGTTTTGTACAATCTAGAATCAAAGATGTACGAAATGCTTGTGGTGTTTGTGCATTCATTAAAGTACTTCTATCATATGTTGTTTCAACATATCCATTGATTACTTTTTTGATTGTATCTTTACATGGCACCATCAACAAACATGCATCTTCGTTTTCTAATGCTTCTTTCACATCTTGTAGATTTTGTTGTGTTAAATATGGACGTGCACCATCATGAATCATGACATATTCTTGATTCACAGCTAATAAACCATGATATACAGATTCTTGTCTTGTTGCGCCCCCTTCTACAACAACCACCTTGTCACTAGAACCTTTATGATTCTTTTGGAATGTCTCTAAATCTGTAACAACAATGATTTGTTTACATTCCTCATCTTTTTCAAAAATCGATAAAGTTGTATCTAAAATTGTCAAACCACTTTGTAACTTCGCATACACTTTATTGTAACCAAGATGCATTCTTGTTCCACTACCTGCGGCACAAATCAAAGCACTATATTCCATTAAGAAATCACTGCTCCAATCATTCCATAGGAAACAAACGTCATGATCACTGCAGCTAAGAAAACACCTAACAGAATTGAAATGGATGCTTTTTTCAGATCCATATCAAACACACTTGCCACTAAAGCACCTGTCCAAGCACCTGTTCCAGGTAAAGGAATTCCTACAAATAATGTTAGGCCCCAAAATCCATATTTTTCAATCTTCGGTTTATTCTTTGTAGCTTTTTCCATGACCCAATCTGTAATCTTACTCATATGATGCTCACTCATCCAATGTAATATCTTTTTAATCAACAATAAAATAAAAGGAATTGGAACGATATTACCAATCACACACCAAAACACCCCTGACCAGATTGGCATATCTAATAATTTCGCTAATACAAGTCCACCTCTTTCTTCAACAAGTGGAATCATCGAAACAAAAAAAACACTTAACCAATGTGGTAATGCAACATGTGCTGCCCACCAAGTAACAAATCCTTGCATAATCAACCTCTTCTTAAAAACAGATTTACTTTAACATGGATAGAACTTCTATACAACTTTATGCTATCCTTAAAATTCTTAAGTTGATTTTCTTTGAATATTTTCAAACAATAAGCCAATCTCAAAATTTCTAAAAAAATAATGCTTGACACATGTTTGGTGACTTGGTATTATATTTAAGCACTTGTTGAGAGTATGGGCCTGTAGCTCAGGTGGTTAGAGCGCACCCCTGATAAGGGTGAGGTCGTTGGTTCAAGTCCATTCAGGCCCACCATTTATTCTCATAAGTGTATCCTGGGGTTATAGCTCAGCTGGGAGAGCACCTGCTTTGCAAGCAGGGGGTCAGGGGTTCGATTCCCCTTAGCTCCACTTAAAAACGGCAAATGCCGTTTTTTTTAATTTTTGTGTTGACAGTACACATAAGAATTGATATCATAGTTAAGCACTGTTGAGAGTATGGGCCTGTAGCTCAGGTGGTTAGAGCGCACCCCTGATAAGGGTGAGGTCGTTGGTTCAAGTCCATTCAGGCCCACCA
>CAVLCI010000082.1:0-9240 GCA_963661415.1 Bifidobacteriaceae bacterium
TTTATTTGGAATATGGTAGGAACGACATTGAATTCGTTTAATTCAATGTTTTTCATGATTATTATCACACGAATGAATGGCACAGAAGATGCGGGAGTTTTTACGCTTTTATTTTCTGTTGCTTGTTTGTTGTTTAATATTGGTATTTATGCAGGCAGAACATTTCAAGTAACAGATAAAACAGGAAAATACAATGAAACGGAATATGTGCTTCATAGAATCATGACAGTTTCATTGATGTTTATTGTTGGGGCAATATATTGTACAGTCAAACATTTTGATTCTTATCGTTTTGCGTTAACGATGTTATTAACATTTATGAAATGTTTAGAAGCTGCATCGGATTGTTTATATGGAATCATGCAGAAGAATGATCAATTGTATAAGTCTGGAATTTCTTTGACAATCAAAGCAGTTGGATCATTATTAGCAGTTTTTTTAGTGAATTTATTATTCCAAGATTTGATTCTTTCTTTTATTGTGGTGGATGTAATATGTTTTATTGTGACATTGATTTATGATATTCCTTCCATTCGTCAATACTTACAAAAATCATATTCAATAAAAAAAGCATTTACGTTATTTTATTCAGGATTTTATGCATTTGCGTATTATTTCTTGAATGTATATTTATCTAATGCTTCTAAGTATGCTTTAGATGGAAAAGTGACTTCAAGTGAACAAGCGATGTTTGGGATTGTATTAATGCCTGCGACTTTAATTAATCTATGTGCAATCTATTTATTACAACCATATATTAATCGTTTAGGTCTTTTATATTCTGAAAATCGTGTGGATGAATTTAGAAAGGCGATGAAAATGATTGTGATAGGAATCATTGGAATTGGTGCGGTGGCATTGATTGGGGCGACATTAATTGGTATACCTGTATTAAATTTGGTATATGGAGTTGATTTGACAGATTATCTACATGCGTTACAAATTATTATTGTTGGAGCGACAATGATTGCGATCGTTACAGTACTATCCACAGCCTTAACAACTTTCCGTAATACAAAAATACAGTTTGTCATTTATTTGATTGTTTCTGGTGTGATTTTGTTGGTTTCTAATTTCTTTGTGAATCGATATGGTGTAAGTGGTGGTGCGTATATTTATCTTGTATCTACAACCTTACAATTCTTATTCTATTTATTTGCGTATCGTAAAGATTTAAAGAAATGGATTCATCAAACTAAGGAGGTACACGCATGAATATATTACATATTTCTCCATTTGTACCAGATATACACGCAAATCACGCAGGTGGTGTATGTATGGGAAAACAAGTGGAAGCATTGAAAAAGAATCATAACGTTACTGTTTTAACGTTTGTAAATAATGATTATGAACGTCAATTGATTCAAAATCATCCGGATTATGAATATGTTGAAACAAGTGCTTTGACATTTGTTGGAAATATTTTATTACATTTATCACAACCAAATATGTTTGCGATTCGTAATAGTAACGCTTTTAAAAAGAAATTCTTAAAAATCATTGAGGAAAAGAAAATTGATGCGATTCATGCGGAATATACTGCGATGGGGCAATATGTTTGGATCAAAGAAAAATATCCAAATATCATCTTTAATATGACAGAACATGATGTTGTTGTGCAATCTTACACTCGACAAGTGCATGAGGCAAAAGGTTTTAAGAAGTTATATTGTCAGATTGAAACAAATAAGGTGAAAAAGTGTGAAACGGAATATGTTCGTCACGCAAATACAGTTATGACATTTAATGAGAAAGATGCAAATCTATTAAAAGATATTTATGCCATTAAAAATGTGAAAGTGTTGAATCCATATTATGGTGTAGATTTCAACAATATTCCTCAAGTTGAAAAAATTCCATATAGTATTTGTTTTGTTGGACAAATGGGAAGAGATGAAAATCATATTGCGGCAATGCGATTAATCAAAATCTTTCAAGAATGTAATCATCCAGAATGGAAATTAAATATCATTGGAGCATATCCAAAAGATGAATTAAAAGCTATGGAATGTGAGAACATTCATATTACTGGATTTGTGGATGATATTAATACAGAAATATTGAAGAATGAGATTGCGGTATTTCCATTAACTTATGGAGCTGGAATTAAATTAAAAGTATTACTTGCGTTTGGTTTAGGATTACCTGTTATTACCACATCAATTGGTGCAGAAGGAATTGATGAAGATGGTAAAGTATTATGCTTGGTTGAAAGTGATGAAGAAATCAAAGAACAAATCAATGTGTTGTTCTCTGATCGAGAATCTTTAAAAGAAAAGCGTCAAGAATGTATTTCTTTTGTACATGAGAAATTTAATTGGGAGAAAACAGAAGAAATATTTGAACAATTATATCCAATGGAAAGAATGTGAGGTTGCATATGATTATTACACAAACACCTTTTAGAATGTCATTTTTTGGTGGTGGAACAGACATGGAAGAATTCTTTTTAGAGAATGGTGGTTCTGTTTTATCCACAACATTTGATAAATATTGTTATGTGAATGTAAGACATTTACCTAGATTCTTTGATTATTCTACAGAATTATCATATTCCAAAACAGAAAGAGTCAACGATATCAAAGACATTCAACATCCAGCGATTCGTAATGCGATGCAGATGTTAGATATGCATGAGATTCGTTTGACATATGAAGCAGACTTACCAGCGAGAAGTGGTTTGGGTACTTCTTCTTCCTTTGCGGTAGGTATGTTGAATGCATTCTATGCGTTAAAGGGAAAATATGCCGATAAAAAGAAATTAGCAGATCAAGCAATCTATTTAGAAAGAGAATTATGTCAAGAAGCAGGTGGATGGCAAGATCAGATAGCAGCTGCGTTTGGTGGATTTAATCGTATTAATTTCAATCAAGATGGAACATATGATGTTTTACCAATCATTATTTCTCCTGAAAGAAAGAAACGTTTGAATGAGAATTTAATGATGTTCTTTACAGGATTTACACGTTTTTCATCAGATGTACAAAAGGCAAACGCTGCCACAAAGGAAACAAAAGAACAAAAGAAACAAAGATTAATAGAAATGTTATCTTTGGTTGATCAAGCAGAAAATATTTTAGTAGATCAAACAAAAGATTTAGATGATTTTGGAAGATTGTTACATCATACATGGCAATTAAAGAAACAAACAGGTTCTGCAGTATCTACAAGTAATATTGATGTGCTTTATGAAAAAGGAATGCAGGCAGGTGCCTTGGGTGGAAAACTACTTGGTGCAGGTGGTGGAGGATTCTTAGTATTCTATGTACAACCTGAATACCAAACAGCAGTGAAAGAAGCACTCAAAGAACTCATGTATATTCCATTCCAATTTGAAGATGGTGGCACAAAAGTGATTCACTATACACCGGAATCTTATATTCCAGAAGGAGAAGAATAAGATGAAAGTTGTCATTATGGCAGGTGGTAGAGGTACAAGGATCTCAGAACTATTTCCAAATATTCCTAAACCTTTGATTCCAATTGATGGAATTCCTGTATTAGAAAGAGAAATCCTTTCTTTAAAAGAACAAGGATTTGACGATATCATTTTAACCGTTGGCTATATGGCTGGAAGAATCATGCATTACTTTGGAAATGGTAGAAGATTAGGTGTTCATATTGATTACTTTGTAGAAAAACAGCCACTTGGAAACGCTGGTGCGTTGTTTCAAATCAAAGATCAATTGACAGAAGATTTTCTATTATTAAATGGAGATGCGGTATTTGATATCGATTTTAATCGTTTTGTTGCGTATCATAAAAGTCATGATTGTTTAGTGACATTATTTACACATCCAAATAATCATCCATATGATAGTGGATTGATCATTTCAGATGAGAGTCAAGTCGTACAAAAGTGGTTGACGAAAGAAGATGATAGACCAAAGTACTATAAAAATCGTGTGAATGCAGGTTTACATGTAATCAGCCCTAAACTATTGGAACAAGAAATCAATACACCAAAAATTGATTTAGATCGTCAATTACTCAAACCATTATCTGGAACAGGAAAGATGATTTGTTATGACAGTCCAGAATATGTAAAAGATATGGGAACACCAGAAAGATACTATGCGGTGAATGAAGATTATAAAGCTGGAAGAATTACAGCGAAGAATCTAAAAAATAAACAAAAGGCAATCTTTTTGGATCGTGATGGAACAATCAATAAATATGTTGGTTTTCTAACAAATATTGATGAATTTGAATTATTAAATGGTGTAACAGAAGCTATCAAAAAGATCAATGCATCTGGATATCTCGCTATTGTGGTAACCAATCAGCCAGTTATCGCAAGAGGTGAAGTATCATTTGATGAATTAGATGAAATACATCATAAGATGGAAACATTACTTGGAAATGAGGGTGCGTATTTAGATGCAATCTATTATTGTCCACATCATCCACATTCTGGTTATGCAGGTGAAGTAAAAGAATTAAAAATCGAATGTGATTGTAGAAAACCAAAACCGGGTATGTTGATGAAAGCCGCAAAAGATTATAATATTGACTTAACACAATCATGGATGATTGGAGATAGTGAAAATGATATTCTTGCAGGAAAGAATGCAGGATGTAGAACGGTATTGATTGGAAGTGAAGCATTCGATCAAGATATAACAGTAACTTCTCTATTAGAAGGTGTTCAAAAGATATTGGAGTAAGACATGGAAGAAAAAGTAAAAAAACATGTTACGGTATTGATAGAAAGATATCCTGAATTACAAGGAAGTAAAGAATCTATCATACAAGCATATGAAATACTCAAAGAAAGCTATGAAAATGGTGGGAAATTATTAGTAGCTGGAAATGGTGGAAGTGCTGCAGATGCCGAACATATCGTTGGAGAATTGATGAAAGGCTTTGAAAAGGCAAGAACTTTAGATGAAGTAACACAAACAAAGCTCAAAGAAATTGATTCTGAATTAGGTGAAGTACTCGCAAAGAACTTACAAGGTGCATTACCTGCGATTGCCTTAGATGGTCATCCTGCATTAACAACAGCGTATATGAATGATTGTGAACCACTGTTATGTTTCGCACAACAAGTGAATGGATATGGAAAAGGTGGAGATGTATTCTTAGGGATTTCTACAAGTGGAAATAGTAAGAATATTTTATACGCTGCAGTATGTGCGAAGGCAAAAGGTATGAAAGTGATTGGATTAACTGGCGCAAAAGATAGTAAATTAGCTGAAATCGCAGATGTAACGATACGTTCATCCAATACAAGAACATATCAGATTCAAGAACATCATTTACCAATCTATCATTGTTTGTGTTTGATGTTAGAAGAATATTTTTATGGAGGAAGTGATTAATATGGGAAAACCAATTCCATTCTCTCCACCTGATATTACAGAAGAAGAGATACAAGAAGTTAGTGAAGCATTAAGAAGTGGTTGGATTACAACAGGACCACGTACAAAACAATTTGAAAAAGATATTTGTACTTTTTTAAACGTAAAAAATTGTGTTTGTTTAAATAGTGCGACAGCTGCAGAAGAATTGAATCTTAGAGTATTAGGAATTCAAGAAGGCGATGAAGTCATCGTTCCAGCGTATACTTATACAGCTAGTGCGTCCGCTGCAATTCATTGTGGCGCAAAAGTTGTATTTGTAGACTCACAAAAAGATTCATTAGAAATGGATTATGAGGCAATGGAACGTGCTATCACAAAAAAGACAAAGGCAATCATTCCTGTTGATCTAGGTGGTGTTCCTTGTGATTATGATACGATTTATGAAATCCTTGAACGAAAGAAAGATTTATTTCAACCAACAAGTGATATTCAAAAAGCTTTAGGTAGAATCGCAATCGTAGCGGATGGCGCACATGCCTTTGGTGCAAGTAGAAATGGAGTGACTGTTGGTAATCTAGCTGATTTTACATCATTCTCTTTCCATGCGGTCAAGAATTTAACAACTGCAGAAGGTGGATGTGCAGTTTGGAAATCCATTGATGGAATGGATGATGGCGAATTGTATCATTTATACCAACTCTATTCTTTACATGGACAAAGTAAGGACGCACTCGCAAAAACAAAAGCTGGTGCTTGGGAATATGATATTGTTGGACCATGGTACAAATGTAATATGACAGATATCATGGCGGCAATTGGTTTAGTTCAATTAAAGAGATATCCTTCTTTGATTGAAAGAAGATATGAAATCATTCATGCCTATGATCAAGCAATGGATGAAATGCATATTGAACATATTCATCATGTTAGTGCTGCATATCATTCTTCTGCACACTTATATATGATTCGTATTCCAAATATTACAGTGGAACAAAGAAATGAAATCATTACACGTATGGCAGAAGCAGGTGTATCTACAAATGTACACTATAAACCTTTACCAATGATGACTGCTTATAAAGCATTAGGCTTTGATATCAAAGATTATCCAAATGCTTATGAGCATTATCACAATGAAATTACATTACCATTACATACAAAGTTAAGTGATGAAGATGTTACGATTGTGATAGAAACATTAAGAAATACATTACAAGAAATGAAGTTATTATGATTCTAAAAAAATGGGAACAGTTACCAGAATACATGAGAAATGAGGCAGTTAGACCTTATTATGACATATTAAAAAAACATTCTTTCTCACTGATTGTGAAAAGAATCTTTGATATTGTCATGTCTTTGGTTCTATTGATTTTATTATCACCTGTATTTGTGATTGTTTCGATTTGGATCAAATTAGATTCCGAAGGACCAGTATTCTTTCGACAAGAAAGAGTAACAACTTATGGGAAGAAATTTCGCATCTTTAAATTTCGTACAATGTGTAACAATGCGGAAAAGAAAGGTTCTTTAGTGACGGTAGGAAATGATGCTCGTATTACAAAAGTAGGTGAAAAGATTCGACATTGTAGATTGGATGAAATCCCTCAACTTTTGAATGTATTAGTAGGAGATATGACATTTGTTGGAACTAGACCAGAAGTTATTAAATACGTTAGTGCCTATACAGATGAAATGTACGCAACATTACTATTACCTGCAGGTATTACAAGTATCGCTTCTATCCAATATAAAGATGAAGATGAAATCTTAGCTACTGCTTTAAATCCTGATGAAGCATATATTCATGAAGTATTACCAGATAAGATGCAATATAACTTACAAGCAATTCGTGATTTTAGTTTCTGGAATGAAATTAAAACAATGGCGAATACAATAAAGGCTGTCTTATGAAAAAAGCGTTGATATTTGATACATACGATGATTACAACATTCGTATTCAATATGTACAATCTGCATTAGAGAGAAATGGTTATGAAACCGAAATCTACTTTGCGGATTTTGATCATGTTCGTAAAGAATATTACGCAAATAAAAGAATTGGCATTCATTACTTACATGTAGAACCATACAAAAAGAATCTATCTTATGCCAGAATGCATTCTCATGCCAAATTTGCGAAAACTTGTATCGAAGAAGCAGAAAAACATGCAGATGTATCCTTGATTTATGTCATGGTTCCACCAAACAGTATGGTTAAACAATTTTCTTTGTATAAAAGAAAACATCCAAATGTGAAAGTGTGGTTTGATGTATTAGATATGTGGCCAGAGAGTTTACCTGTTTCTAATACGTTGAAGAAATTAGCTTCACCTGTTTTAAATGTATGGGGAAATCTAAGAAATCATTATTTGAAAGATGCGGACTACGTTACAAGTGAATGTCATTTGTTTAAAGATGTATTACAAAAGTATACAAATAAAGAAATACAAACAGTTTATTTAGCACAACCAAATCGAATTCTAGATTCTTGTGATGATTTAGATAAAATTCATTTCTTATATTGTGGATCTATCAACCATATCATTGATATTGATAAAATCATCTCTTTCTTAAAAGAAGTAAAAGAAAAGAAAACAATTCATATTGATGTGATTGGGGATGGAGAAAATAGAGAAACATTCTTAGCTGCATTAAAGAAATATGATATTCCTTATACATATCATGGTATTGTGTATGATGAATTTGAAAAAGAAAATATTTTTCAACATTGTCATTTTGGAATCAATGTGATGAAAGATACAGTATTTGTTGGATTGACAATGAAGTCTTTAGACTATTTATCTTATGGGATTCCTTTGATTAATAATATCCAAGGAGATTCATATCAAATCGTAGAAAAAGAAAAGATTGGTTTTAATCTTACAAGTGATGTTGTAGAGAAACTATCTTCATTGACAACTACAGATTATTTACAAATGAAAAAACAAACGAAAGAAATCTTTCTAAAATATTTTGAGAATGATACGATCAATCAAAAGTTTGATGAAGTAATCAAACAGATGGAGGACGCACAATGAATATTTCAGTCGCAATGGCAGTATATAATGGTGGAAGGTATTTAAGAGAACAATTAGATTCCATCTTAAAACAATTAGATGATAGAGATGAAATTGTTATTTCATACAATAGTTCTGAAGATGATACATTAGAAATCATTGAAGAATACGCAAAACAATATGAAATCATTCATGTTTTACCATGGGAAGAACAAGGGGTGATTTCTAATTTTGAAAACGCAATTATTCATTGTACAAAAAACTATATCTTTTTATCTGATCAAGATGATGTATGGACAGATGATAAAGTTCAGAAAGTGATGGCAGCGTTTGAATCAGATCCAACGATTTTAACAGTTATGCATAATTGTGAATATGTAGATGAAGAGCTAAATCCTTTAGGAAAAGATTTATTCAAAGATCGTCATGTAAAGACAGGATTCTTAAAGAATCTAGTTGTGAATTGTTATCAAGGTAGTTGTATGGCATTTCGTAAAGATTTAGTTCCATTTATTACACCTATGCCTAGATCAGTTGCGATGCATGATCAATGGATTGGTATCATGGCTGAAAGAGCTGGACATATTAAGTTTTTAACAGAGTGTTTAATGAAATATCGTAAACATGATAGTTCCAATTCTACAGACCATGTTCCACTTGGTAAGAAAATCAAATGGATGATTAAAATGACATATCATGTTGCGGATGTGTTGAACGAAAAGAAGATGTTGAAGTGGTATCTTCAAAGTATCTACGCACCAGAAAAGAAAGCAGACTTTGATTTGGATGAGTATGGATATTCCGAACAAGAAGCCAATGAAAGAAGAGATTCTGTTGATTTTTCACAGGCTAGACATGATATGACAAGAATGTACATGGTAGATGTATATAAAGAAAAGAGAAAAGAAGAAGAT
>CAVLCI010000083.1:0-8615 GCA_963661415.1 Bifidobacteriaceae bacterium
AACCGCTGACCCTCTGCTTGTAAGGCAGATGCTCTCCCAACTGAGCTAAACCTCCGTTTGTTTTTATCAGCACCCCTTTCGTTGAGTGCCTAAATAATATACCATGGTATCCAAACAAACGCAACACTTTTTTGTATATTTTTTTAAATATTTTTTTCTTTGTTTAAATTTCGGCTTATTTATCGCATTATTTAATATCAAATATTTTTTTGTTTCTATCTATATAAAAGCGTATAATTGTTATTGGTGATTATAAATGTATAGAAATACTTGGGTAGAAATAAATTTAGATGCTATCTATGATAACGTTAAATACACAAAAGAACTTTGTGGTAAAAAATATATCGCTGTTGTAAAAGCGAATGCATATGGAAATGGTGATTTACAAGTCGCAAATACTTGTTTAGAAGCTGGTGCAGATATGCTAGCAGTATCATCCTTAGATGAAGCTTTGGTATTAAGAAATAAAGGATATGATGGTGAACTATTTATTCTTGGGGCAACCAATGTAGAAGATGTTCCTATATTAATTGAAAATCATATCGCTACTGCAGCCTTCTCTAAAGAATGGGTAGATGCAGTATGTTCTATGGATTGTACAAATCTAACCGTTCATCTTGCATGTGATACAGGTATGAATCGTTTAGGCTTTAAAGATAAAGTAGAATTAAAAGAAGCATTAGATGCATTACTTGCTTCTAAATGTAATGTAGAAGGTATCTTTACACACTTCTATTGTTCTTCTGAACCAGATCACATCAAAACAAATAAACAGTTTGCGTTATTCAAAGAATATGTGAACGCATTAGATCATCCATTCAAATGGATTCATTGTGACAATAGTGATGCAACGATATTCTTTAAAGATGATATTTCAAATGCATGTAGAGTTGGTATCTCATTATATGGCATTTCTCCATTTACAACTGTTTTAAAACCTTCTGTTTCTTTATATACACAAGTATTTATGTGTAAAACGATTCATCACGGTGAAACGGTTGGTTATGGTGCATTACATACTGCTGAAGAAGATGAAATCATTGGTACATGTCCTATTGGTTATGCGGATGGATTCATTCGTAAAAACAAAGGTAGGAAAGTATATGTAGATGGAATATATGCTGAAGTAGTTGGAAATGTTTGTATGGATCAAATGATGATTCGTTTACCACACGAAGTTCCAACAGGCACAAAAGTAGAAATCTTTGGGGAACATATTGATATTGAAGATATGGCGAAAGAATTAGATACGATATCTTATGAAATCATGTGTTTGATATCAGAACGTGTTACAAGAAGATATATTCGTCATAACAAAATTCAAGAAGAAAGTAATTTAAGATTAGAACATAGTAAAAAGAAGTGATGTCATTATCACTTCTTTATTGTTATACAAACAATTTCAGGATCATTATACAATCTTGGAATATGTGGATTTCCACTCGCTAAACCTCTTGATATTACAAGATATTTATTCTTTAAGTGATGAATCCCTTCATAATATTTCGGAAAAAAACCTTGTTGTGGGGCATAGATTCCTTTTTGAATCAAAGGAATTCTCCATTGTCCACCATGTACATGTCCACTAACAATTAAATTACAATGTACTTCTTGATAAAAATCAATATAGTCAGGTCTATGAGAAATCAAAACACGATAATTGTTTGTTTGATAGAGTGCATCCAATTGTTTTGGTTCAATGCTTATTTTTCTACCTGCATCACTCATTCCACAGATTTCTATTGTTGTATTCCCTTTTTGAAATAATGCAGATGTATTTTCTAACACATGTACACCCATCTTTTTTAATCGTGTTCTTAAATCTTCAATTTCTTTTAAATAATTGTCATGATTCCCAGAACTGAAATAAATTGGATAATCTTGTAATGCGGAAATCAATTCAAAAGAAATATCAAAATCACGATCAATATCAAATAGATCTCCAGGAATTACAATCAAATCCGGTTTCATTGCATCCACAATTTTCTTAATTCTTTCTTGTTTGTTTCCAAATCTTCTACAATGTAAATCTGCTAATACACAGATTTTAATTTCATCATTCACTTGATTTGTATGAATGATATAGTTTGTTCGATCAATCTTATGATATTGAAATCCACACCCTAATAATGCACCTGTTCCTATCAATGAACACTTCAATAATTTATTCATCTAACACTCCAAAATCATTTAAAATATAGTTTTTCTTTATATTTTGATACAACTTTCCATTGGCATAAATCGAATAAACAATTTCTTCTTCTCTTTGTTCGATTTTTTCTATAACGCCATATAAAATTAAATCTTTATACACAAATGAAACGGTATGTCCAATCCTATATTTTTCCATGTATTCATGATACAAAAAGTTTTAAAAAATGAATAGCGATTTCGCTATTCACTTTACTTATCCTGTATACGATTGTTCTTTTGTATTCTTGAAGTTTTGTTTTTCCAACCAAATCTTTTCTTCTTCTGTTTCTGGTATATCAATTCTTTCAATTTTAAAAATAACCGGTCTAGTACCATCATTACAACAAGCAATCATCATACGATCATCATTTGTCCATCCATGCATAATAGAGCCACCTTGCAATGCGGTATATACATATCTACTAATTGCATCCCATGCTTCTCCACAAAACTTCCCATCCATCAAATGATAAAAGTCATCTTGTTCATGATTTCGTTTCAGTATAAATGTTTGACCTACTTGAAAGAATGGACATGGTCCAGATTTTGGGTCTGCAAGATAAGTTTGTTGATACTCCGAAAATACTTTTTTGTCTAAAACTGTAATTTTACATTCATGTTTCATATAAACACCTAATTATTTCTGTAAACGCAACAAATCTTCTTTTGAATCACATGAACCACTTTTTAATGATTCTATTGTTTGATATTGATCTGGATTTGTTACAAGAACTGGAGTAATAACTGAATATCCTTTTTCTTGAATCTTTTCTAAATCTACTTCTACTAATAGATCCCCTTGTTTTACTTTTTGTCCTTGTTTAACAGTTACATGAAATCCTTCACCATTTAATTGTACAGTATCTAGTCCAATATGAATCAATAATTCTATACCTTCTTCACCAATTAGACCAATTGCGTGACCTGTTGGAAATACAACAGATACTTCACCACTCACTGGTGCATAGAATTGTTTTTCTTCAGGAATGATTGCGATACCTTTTCCAAGCATTTCTTGTGAGAATGTTTCATCTGGTACTTCACTTAAAGCTACGACTTTTCCTTTTACTGGACTAGAAATAATCATTTCTTTTTTAGTAGATTGTTTTGTTTCTTGAAATCCCCAAACAAAAACTAGAATAAATGTCACAACAAAAGAAATCCCCATAGAAATACATGCGTTAATCAAATTAGACCAACCATCGTTACCAATATATGCCACCATAGATAATAGACCAGGTGAACAGAAGCTAAAACACTTCACATTTGTAATGCCGGCATATAAACCACCTAATCCACCACCAATCATGACACAAGCTAATACTTTCTTATATTTTAATGTAACGCTAAATAAAGCCGGTTCCGTAACACCCAAAAGTGCTGTAAGACCTGAAGTCAAAGAAATTTGTTTTAAATCCTCTTTTTTCGTTTTTAAAGCAACTGCTAAAGAAGCAGCACCTTGAGCGATATTACTAGGTAGATTACCAGGTCCACAAATTTGTTCAAAACCTTGTGCACCAATAGATTGAATCATAAATGGAACAATACCATAATGCATCCCTGTTGTAACCATGAGTGGAAAGATTGCACCAATAATCGTTGGAACAAGCCATCCAGCATGTGTACTCAAGAAATTCAATCCTGTACTAATTCCAACACCCACAACAAATCCAATTGGACCTAATACAATAAATGTAATTGACGCAACAATCAAAAGTGTAAGTAATGGTTTCAAGAAGAATTTGATCATTTTTGGAATGATTCGATCTAAAAATGCATCTACATATTTCAATAAAAATACCATCAAAAGAACCGGAATGACACTAGAACCATAAGAAGCTAATGTTACTGGTATTCCAAACATAGAACTAAAATGAATATTATATGCATCTGTAATTAACGCTGTATAATTTGGATGTAATAAAGCTCCCATGATTGCGATTGCCATATAAGGATTCGCACCTAATTTCTTAGAAGCAGTTACCGCAAGCATCATTGGTAAGAAATACAATGGTGCATCCCCAATGATATTGATAAAGTAGTATGTATCACTTTGTGTACTTAAACCAAGTAAAACAGCTAAAGCCAATACTGATTTCACAAGACCTGCACCAATAATTGCTGGTAAGATTGGTGTAAAGATAGACGCAATAAAATCAAATAATCTTTCTGATAGTTTTGTATCTTTTGATGTTTCTTTATCTTCAGATTGTGTTATATGTATTTTCGCATTGATTGCCGCAAATGCTTTAGGCACTTCGTTTCCAATGATAATTTGGAATTGCCCACCATTTTTAGCTACACCTAAAACACCTTTGATCGTTTTGATTTTTTCTACATCCACAATTTCATCGTCTTTCAATGTAAAACGTAATCTTGTTGCGCAATGTGTTAAACCTAATATATTTTCTTCACCACCAATATATTTGATGATTTCACTTGCTTGATTTTCAAAATTCATTTCTTTTCTCTTCTTTCTTTTCACATCATTATTTTTTATGTTACGATTTTTGTAACAAATACAAGGAGCGAAAAACTTCCATGTTGATTCCACGTTATTATTTTTCTAATGATTATGTTGATTTTTATAATGATTTATTGAAACAGCCATACATCAAACGAACAATTTCTAAAGATACCTATTTATGGAAACCAGGAGACTTCATTCAATCCATTTACTATATTGAATCTGGCATTTGTGTAACTTCTGCCACTCATGAAGATGGTCATCAAAAGATTCTATATTTCAATAGCCAAGGTAGTATTACACCTGGTTTTCATAATTCTCAATTTAAGATCGAAAAATCACTCACTATCAAAGCCATCACAGATATGGAAGTTCTAGAATTCTCACAAAAAGATATCTATAACATGTATCTAACAAATCCTAGATTTAGTGCGATTGCGTTTGAAAACTATGCGAAATTAATCAATCTTTTAATCTATGAAACTGCACATCAGGAATACAACAATTCATTTTTAAAACTTTGTAATACGTTATATCTATTTTCTAAAAATCATCGTTCCACGCATGAAATTAGATTATCACAAGAAAATATTGCCGATATTCTCGCTATCAATCGTGTCAATGTTGCCAAATGTCTTTCTCGTTTAAGAGATGAAGGAATTATTATTCCACATCGTAATTGGATTGAAATCATTGATTTCAATAAACTAGAAAGTTATTGTTCACAAGAAACACTCATTGAACTATATTAGATATTTTTTGCGATTTGATATCCTTCATTAACTGCATCCGCAATCTTTCTTACTCTCTTACAATCACCAATCTGATACACTTCTTCAACACTATCTAATAATTCATCATAGAGTGGTGATTGATTGCGATAACCCATTGCGTTAATGACATGATCTGCTTTCAATGTCTCTACAACACCATCATGTTCAACAACAATGCCATCAACATTCACTTGTTTTAGTTTTGTTTTCACATGTAATTGTGCTCCAGTTTTCTCTAATACATCTAATTGAGAATGTCTTGTGACATAAGACGTATCTTTTAATACATCATCTTGCATTTCTACAATATGTACTTTACAACCAAGTTGTGCTAAGACATGTGCTGTTTCACATCCCACAAGTCCACCACCTACGATTACAACTTCACCAGATAGTTGTTTTTTACTTTGTAATAATTCATCTGCGGTCATAGCGTTTTGAATACCTGGAATTGGAGGAACGATTGGTTGTGCTCCAATTGCGACGATCACAACATCTGCTTGATATTTTTCAATCAATTCTGTAGTAGCTGTAACACCTGTTTTTACTTCAATATTAGATTGTTTGATTTCTTCTTGTAAGTATTCTAAATACTCCAAATAATGTTTTTTATAACTTGGTGAAGCAACGATTTCTAACTTTCCACCAACTGCTTCTTTCTTTTCAAGAAGGATTACTTCATGACCACGCTTTTGTGCTGTTAATGCAGCTGTAATACCACCAGGTCCTCCACCAATCACAACAACTTTCTTTTTCTTTGGTGCAGGTTGAATTTCACCTTCATACTCTAAACCAAACTGTGGATTTACTGCGCAATGTGCTGCTTTCCCTTCCCATAAAGTATGCAAACAATAATTACATCTCAAACATGGTTTTTCTTTTTTATTGTGTAGAACTTGATTGACCCAATTAGGATCTACGATCCATTTTCTACCTACACTAGCGAAATCAATCAAATTCTTTTCTAACATTTCTTGCATTTCTGAAGCGTGTGATAGTTTATTTTCAAATATCACTGGTTTTGTGACTGATTTTTTAAACTTAATGAAATTCTTTGTATATTCTTCATTTGTCACATAAGCACTTGGCACAATATATTCTTGATTATAATAATTTCCAATTCTCAAATGAAATGCATCTACAAGTTGTAGTTTTTCTAACTTTTGTGCAATCGCAATCGTTTCTTCAATTACTAATCCCCTTTGTACAGAAACACCTTCTGGAAGTAAATCATCCATATTGAGACTCACAATGATTGGATAACTTTCTCCAACTACTTTCTTCACTTCTTGAATCGTTTCAATCAAGAATTGCATTCTTTTTTCTTCGCTACCACCATATGCATCTGTTCTTTGATTCCATGCAGGTGAAAGAAATTGGTTAATGAGATATCCTCCACCACCCATGACTAATAATGCATCAAATCCAGCTTCTTTTAATCTTCCTGCAGCTTGCGCATATGTTTTGATCATATGTTTAATTTCATCAATTGTCATTGCACGTGCTTTAATAGAAGGATCATATTGTGTTTGACAATCGGATGGTGCTAATGGTGGTACACCATCTAACAATGTATCCGCATATCTTCCACTTCCCATCGTTAACTCACAAGCAATCTTCGTACCATATACATGTACTGCATCTGCAGCTTGCGCAAACTCTTTGATTCTTTCTTTACGATCAATGATTGGAAATTGCATATCTCTTGGATATGGCATGATTTCTTGTTCTGCTTGCGTAGCACATGTGAATATTAATCCGCATCCACCTCTCGCTCTTTCTTCAAAGATTTTCGCTTGTCGATGCGTCATACTAGAATTTTCTGTATTTCCATCAAAAAACTTAAAATCCATTGGAGCCATACAAATTCGATTTTTCAATTCCATCGTTCCAATTTTAGCGGGCTTTAATAATTCTCCATACGTATTCCTTTTCATTTGTCCTCCTTCTTTCTATGTTTTATGAAAATGACAAATTGAATCTAACATTCTTTATTTTTTTCTTCTGTAACAAAAACTACATAACGATAGAATTCTTTCTCTTTTTTATATATTTGAGATAAAATACAAATATGACAAAGATTTATATAGGAGAAAATGTTATTTTAAAAGGGAATTATTCTATTTCTGATCAATGTTCCATTTGGCATAATAGTGTTATTCGTGCAGATAGTGATACAATTACCATTCAAGAAAATACAAATATACAAGATTTAGTCATGATTCATACAGGATTTGATCAAAGTCCTGTTCATATTGGTAAAAATGTAACGATTGGACATAGTGCAATCATTCATGGTTGTACGATTGGTGACAATTGTTTGATTGGTATGGGAGCAATCATTATGAATCACGCAAAAATCGGAAATAATTGTATTGTTGGTGCTGGTGCATTGATTACAGAAAACAAAACATTTCCAGATAATGTATTGATTCTTGGTTCACCCGCAAAAGTCATTCGTGAATTAACAAAAGAAGAAATTCAAAACATCACAACAAATGCTGAAATATACATTTCAGAAGCAAAGAAAGAATTAAAAGAGATCATTTTATGAAAAAATTATATTTAGTAAGACATGGAGAAACCTTATTCAATCAAAAATACTTAATACAAGGTACGTGTGATTCACTATTAACGCCACTTGGTCACTTACAAGCACAAGAAGTCAAAGAATACTTCGAACAAAATCATATTACATTTGATCATGCATATTGTTCCATGTTACATCGTACAGAAGAAACACTATTAGATATCACATCTACACCTTATGAAAGAAGAAGCGAACTCAATGAAAGAAATTACGGTTCATTAGAAGGTGAAAGTAGAAAGATTGCGGAACATTTAGATTGGCAAGCAAAAAGTAAGTTATATGAATATTGTGGTGGAGAAACAGAAGAACATTTAATTCAAAGAATGAAAGATTTTATGTTTGAAATCTTAAATAAAGAAGATCATCAAAGCGTAATTTGTGTATCTCATGGTGCTGCAATTTCTTATTTCATGTTCAACATTGGTGTTGATTTCAATATTCATCGTTTAAAAAATTGTCATGTATTAGAACTAGAATATGATGGAAACTATCACTTCATCAAAGACTTTTCTCCAAAAAATGGTTAGCTAATTTTAGCCAACCATTTTTCTTTCTTCAAACGATATAAAAATAATAAACCTCTACAAGACAA
>CAVLCI010000084.1:0-8533 GCA_963661415.1 Bifidobacteriaceae bacterium
TTTTACATCAAACAATGTAAGAAAATCCACAAAAATGTTATAATTTCAAAAAATATTTTAGAAAGTCCAAAAATAATTCAATAAAACTATAAAAAGTCGAAATATTTATGAATAAAAACAAATAAAATTCAAAAAGAAAGAGGAATTCTGAAATTTAACTATTTTGGCATACAGACGTTATGCCTCACGAGCAAAGTAAACTATATCGTATATATTTTTTGATGAGTGTAATGAACCTCTAACTGAGGAAGCTCATTATTAGAGAAAAGTTTGGTAACGCAACATGATTGTCTTTGATGAGGCCTAAAATAGTATATTCAGTTGTGATTATATTTAGTTAAGACAGACATATTAGAAGTACCTGCAATATTTGTGTAGGTGCTTTTTTGATTTGTTTTCTAGACAAAATTACAGTTTTGATAGGTGTTTTCTCAAATCATTGAATCATTTTATGAGTTATTTAGTATAATAGTAAAGACATAGAGTCAAAATGACTATAAGAGGAAGAAATGAAGATTGTATTAAAAGACCTAACAAAAGTATTTCAATCTTATGAGAAGAACACAAAACCAGTTACTGCAGTAGATCACTTTAGTTTTGAGATTCCTGATGGTAAATTGGTGGCCTTATTAGGACCTAGTGGCTGTGGAAAAAGTACAACCCTGAATATGATTTGTGGTTTAGAAGAACCAACAGAAGGACAAATTTATTTTGGTGATCAAGATATGACAAATGTTCCTGTTGAAAAAAGAGATGTTGGGATGGTGTTTCAAAGTTATGCTTTGTATCCACATTTAACAGTGAAAAAGAATATTTTATTTCCATTAGAAAATCGAAAAGGAAAAGATAAACTTTCTAAAGAGGCAATGGAAGAAAAGGTGATGCAAGTAGCTAAACTTGTTCAGATTGAAAAGTATATGAATCGTAAACCATCTCAATTATCTGGTGGGCAACAACAACGTGTTGCGATTGCTAGAGCACTAGTAAAAGAACCTAAGGTTTTATTGTTGGATGAACCATTAAGTAATTTGGATGCGCGTTTACGTTTATCCACAAGAGAAGAAATTCGTAGAATTCAAAAAGAAACAGGCATAACAACTGTATTTGTAACACATGATCAAGAAGAAGCAATGTCGATTTCTGATTTGATGGTTGTTATGAAAAATGGTATCTTACAACAAATTGATAAACCTCAAATGATTTATGATGATCCAAAGAATTTGTTTGTTGCGAAGTTTTTAGGTACTCCGGCAATCAATGTGTTTTCTGGAAAGATTCAAGATCATCAATTGTATATTGGAAACGATGCCTTGATGCGTGTGAATCTTGAAGATCGAGAAGTGATGGTTGGTATTCGCCCAGAAGGATTTGAAAAAGTGGATGGTGAATTTCATTGTAAACTAACACGTGTAGAGAAGTTGGGTAGAGATACAAGTGTGATTGGTGAACACGAAGGTATGCAAGGTGATTATATTCGTATGATCATTCCTTCTGAAACAAATATTGATACAACAAAAGATACAATTTCATTTCATATCAAACCAAATAAATTATTCTTATTTGATGTTGAAAAGGAAGATAGAATTCCTTTTGAGGTCTTGTAATGAAACGTCAAAAATCGCATGCATGGCTATATTTGCTTCCTTCATTGATATTACTGGGATTCTTCATGATCTATCCTTTGTTTGATGTATTGGTATATTCGTTTCAAGAAGGTTATAATTCTGCTTCACAAACATATTTTGGAATTGGTTTATACAATTACTCTTATGTTTTACATGATACGTATTTTTTACAAGCAGTTAAAAATACATTCTTATTAGTTATCATTACAGTTCCAGTGAGTACGATATTAGCGTTATTGATTTCATTAGCTTTATCTTCTGTAAAAAAGATCAAAGATCTATATCAAACGATATATTTTTTGCCATATGTTACAAACACATTAGCAGTTGGACTTGTTTTTATGATTTTGTTTAAAAAGACGGCTTATTCTGATGGACTTATCAATATTTTAATTCAATTCTTTGGGGGAAATAGCGTTGATTTTATAGAAGGACCATATTGGGCAAAGATGTTAGTGATGTGCATTTATACAATATGGATCGTATTGCCATTTAAGATTCTAATTCTTACAAGTGCATTAGCTTCTGTTGATAGAAATCTTTATAAAGCAGCGAAAGTGGATGGAACAAGTTCTTTTCGTACATTTTGGAAAATTACGTTACCAATGATCATGCCAATGATTTCATATTTGGTGATTACTGGATTTATAGGGGCTTTCAAGGCATATAGTGATGAAGTTGCGATATTTGGTACAAATTTAAATGCGGCAGGTATGAATACAATTGTAGGTTATGTATATGATATGTTGTATGGAAATAGTGGTGGATATCCTTCCTATGCTTCTGCAGCTGCGTTGATTTTATTCGCAATCGTTTTAACGATAACAGTAATTAATTTATTGGTATCGAATCGAGGTGTTGCTCATGAGTCATAAATTGAAAAAGATAGGTGTTCATTTCTTTCTTGTGATTTGGGCAATCATTGTTTTATTTCCATTTTATTGGATGTTATTAACATCTTTTAAAAGTTATGGAAGTTACAATGCGGAATATATCCCAAAATTATTTACGTTATCTCCAACGATTGAGAATTATATTTCTGCTTTTACACAAGTGAATCTTACAAAGTATTTTTCAAATACATTGATCTTTACAATTGTTACAACAGGAATCATGTTGTTTGTAACAATACTTGCAGCGTATGCATTTGCGAGATTGAAGTTTCGAGGAAAGAATATTGTATTTACATTATTTCTTTCATTAATGATGATTCCCAATGAACTTGTTGTAATTACAAATTTTGTAACAATTACAAATTGGAATTTAAGAAACACGTTTTTAGGATTGATATTACCATCCATTACTTCAGTTTTTTATATCTATTTATTAAAAGAGAACTTTGAACAAGTCCCAGAAGAATTATATAAAGCAGCGAAAGTGGATGGTTTAAGTGATTGGGAATATTTATGGAAAGTATTGTTACCAATTTGTAGACCTACAGTAGTAACAGTAACGATATTAAAAGTTGTGGAATGTTGGAATAGTTATGTTTGGCCTAGATTGATTACCGATGATGCAAATTATTATCTTGTTTCTAATGGTATTCAAGAAATTCGTGAAAATGGATTTGGTAGAGAAAATATTCCAGCGATGATGGCGGCAGTAGTTGTGATTTCTGTTCCGTTAATTATCTTATTTATTATCTTTCATAAGAGAATCATGGAAGGGGTCGCTAGAGGAGGAACAAAAGGATGAAGAAATTAATCAAACTTTTGTTGTGTGGAATGTTACTTGTGACAACGGGATGTCATGGTAGCCAAGCGACTTCTCAATTTACTTTGCCAGAATCTTTTGATGAAAGTAAAACATATGAAATTACTTTTTGGGCAAAAAATGATACAAATAAAAATCAAACAGCGATTTATAAACAAGCAATTACAGATTTTGAATCATTGTATCCAAATATCAAAGTGAATTTAAAACTCTATACAGATTATTCTAAGATCTACAATGATGTCATCACAAATATTTCAACAAATACAACACCAAATGTATGTATTACTTATCCTGATCATATCGCAACGTATTTATCTGGAAGTAATACAGTTGTTCCATTAGATTCGTTAATGGATGATGAAAAATATGGTCTAGGTGGTAGCGAAGTGAAATATGATTCTGTAAATAAAGATGAAATCATTTCAGAATATCTAGAAGAATGTAAATTGAATGATGGTTATTATGCATTACCATTTATGCGTTCGAGTGAAGTTGTTTATATGAATGCAGATTATATTCATGCGTTGGGTTATGAAATTCCTGATGTATTAACTTGGGATTATATCTTTGAAGTATCAGAAGCTGCAATGCAGAAGAATGAGGATGGGACATACAAGTTAAATGGACAGAATGTAATGATTCCATTCATTTATAAAAGTACAGATAATATGATGATTCAAATGTTAAAACAAAAAGGAGCATCATATTCTGAAGAAGATGGAACAATCGGAATCTTTAATGAGGATACAAAAAAAATTCTAGGCATGCTTGCAGAGCACGCAGAAACAGGAGCTTTTTCTACATTTAAAATTTCTTCTTATCCAGCAAATTTTCTCAATGCAGGACAATGTGTATTCGCAATTGATTCTACTGCAGGGTCTACTTGGATGGGAAGTGATGCACCTTTATCTGATATTGCGGAAGAAAATAAAGTGCAATTCACAACAGAAGTCAGAATGGTTCCACAATATGATACAGATAATCCTTATATGATTTCACAAGGTCCTTCAATTTGTATTTTCAACAAAGAAGATTCAAATGAAGTATTAGCTTCTTGGTTGTTTGCGCAATATTTATTAACAAATGATGTGCAGATTGGATATGCGGAAACAGAAGGCTATGTTCCAGTCACTGAAAAAGCTAGAGAAACAACAGAATATCAAACTTATTTAAATAGTGAAGGTAAGGATAATGAAGATCATTATTCAGTTAAGATCGATGCAACAAAAGTATTATTAGAAAATGTAGAACACACATTTACAACAGCTGTATTTAATGGATCTGCTTCTTTAAGAGATGCAGCAGGTGCAATGATAGAAGATACTGTAAAAGCCGTGCGACGACATCAAACTGTAGATGATACATTTATAGAAGAAGAATTCTCAAATGTGAATTCTTTATATCGATTAGATCAATTAACACAAACCAAAAATACAGATGCGCCACTACCAACAACTGCGAAAATATTATTAATGAGTTTAGTTGTTGCGTGGATTGGTATATTTATTGTTATTATTTCTAGAACGATTCATAAGAAAAGATCTAGAATTAATATAGAAAGTTGAAAAAAGGAGAAGAAAGAAATGAAAAAGATTTTATCAACTGTTCTTACTGTAGCTTCTTTATCCCTCGTTGGATGTGCTACAACAACAAGCTCTTCTGCATCTACAAGTGCTACTGCAGAAGCAATTATCGAAGATGGAACAAAAAGTGAAGGCGTTATGACTTATGCGGAATATTGCGATGCTGCAATTGATTCTGAAGTAACGATCGAAGCTTACGTTCAAGCAAAACAAGGTTGGTGGGAAGATAACGGAGTAGGACAAGCAACAGTCTATACACAAGATCAAGACGGTGCTTACTTCTTATATAACTTACCAATGAGTGAAGAAGATTATGACAAATTGACAGAAGGTACAAAGATCAAGGTTACAGGTTATAAATCTGAATGGAGTGGTGAAGTAGAAATCACAGATGGTACTTTTGAAATTGAAGAAGGAAGTTATGTGGCTGAAGCAACAGACGTTACAAGTCTATTAGCTGATGAAGATTCTTTGATTAAACATCAAAATGAAAAGGTGACATTCAAAGGTCTAACAGTTTCTGCAAGTAAAGACGCTGATGGAAATGAAGTTGCATACTTATACAACTATGATGGTTCTGGAACACAAGGTGATGATTTATACTTCAATGTTGATCTAGATGGCAATACATATACATTTACAGTTGAATCTTATCTTTGTGGAAAAGATACAGATGTATATAAAGCTGTAGAAAACTTAAAAGTTGGCGATACGATTGATTGTGAAGGTTTCCTCTATTGGTATAATGGCGTAAACCCACATATTACAAGCGTAACAGTTAAGTAATTACATGAGGCATCCGTTTTGGATGCTTTTCTTTTGGAATAATATTCCAGAGAATTCCTTGTATTATAGAGTTATGAAAATTGCATTTTTTGATATTGATGGAACGTTGATTGATGTTCCAAATGGTTTAAATAAACCTACACAACAAACGATTGATACATTACATAAATTCCAAAAAGAAGGAAATTTGATTTTTGTCGCAACGGCAAGAGGGAAAGTTCCACAAGTTATTCGGGATATTGGTTTTGATGGCTATATTTGTAATGATGGACATTATATTGTCTATCATGAGGAAGTAATATTGGATGAATTGTTTTCTAAACAACAAGTTCATCAACTAAGAAGTACGTATCTCAAAACAAATGGAAAAGCTATCTTTGATGGTCATCAAGGTAGTTGGTGTGATTGTGCGGATCATCCACTACAAATTAAACATCGTCAAATGTTCCATGGGACATCAGATAAACCTGAACACTTGGTAGAGAACTTTATAGATGAACAAGTACAAGCAATTAGTTCTTGCGTTTTATTTTTAAATGTTGAAGATATGTGGAATTGTTATCGTTTATTAGAAGATGATTTCACGATGATTCCTTATGAAACAGGACTCATAAGAATGGATGTCTATAACAAAGGCTATACGAAAGGTACAGCTTGTGAAGCGATGTGCCAAAAATTAAGTGTTGATTATAAAGATACTTATGCATTTGGAGATGGTGTCAATGATATTGAAATGTTACAACTTGTAAACAATGGTATAGCGATGGGGAATGCTTCAAATGAAGTAAAAGAAAAGGCATCTTTTATAACAGATTCTGTATTAAATGATGGTATCACAAAATATTTCAATGAATTCATTCATAAGAAAAACAAATCATAATTATTCATAATTTGATTTCTTATATTTAAATGGATGCTTTAAACTTATCTTGGAAGAGAGGACACAAACATGAGTATTACAGAAAACGCTAAAAAATATTATGAAAAGATGTTTCCTAATGAAGAATCAAAATTAGTAAAGACGGATCCAGAATTTGCGGAATTATTTGAAAACTTTGCCTTTGATGAAGTTGTGAATCAAGATGATTTAGATGATAAAACAAGATTTATCGCAATATTAGCAGTATTACATGGTTGTCAAGGAATTGATGCATATCGTGAGATGGCAAAAGCTGCATTGAATTTTGGGGTAACTCCAATAGAAATCAAAGAAATTACATATCAAGCAACAGCTTATTTAGGTTATGGACGTACATATCCATTCTTAAAGGTGAATAATGAGGCATTCAAAGAACTAGGGATTTCTTTGCCTTTGGAACCACAATCTACAACAACTAGAGAAACGAGACTACTAGCAGGTAATCAAACACAAGTTGATATATTTGGTGAACAAATGAAAGGTTCTTATGAAAAAGGGCCAGAAGAAAGTTTACATATTAAAAAATGGTTAGCTGATAATTGTTTTGGGGATTACTATACACGTAATGGTTTAAACTATAACCAAAGAGAAATGATTACGTTTTGTTTTTTGTTAGCACAAGGAGGTTGTGAACCACAATTAACTGATCATTGTGCAGCGAATATGAAAATTGGAAATGACAAACAATTCCTCATTCAAGTATTATCACAATGTATGCCTTATATTGGTTATCCAAGAACATTGAATGGTTTACGTTGTATCAATGATGCGTGTAAATAGGAATTTTATGGGAAGTTATAACTTAAAGGTATATAGCAATTAACGAAATAAGACTTCTTAAGAGGTATTGTTTTAAAATACAATAAATGAGGAGGAGACACTATGAAGAAGTTAAAGGCATTATTAGTCAATGGAAGTCCTAGAGCGAATGGATGTACTTACACGGCATTAACAGAATTGAAAAATACATTGGAACAAGAAGGTTTAGAAGTTGAATTGATTCATGTAGGGAACAAAGATGTAAGAGGATGTATTGCTTGTAGAAAATGCAAAGAAACTGGAAAATGTGTTTTTAATGATATTGTAAACGAAGTGGCCCCTAAGTTTAATGAAGCAGATGTATTTGTTATAGGTGCGCCGGTATATTATGCTTCACCTGCAGGTGGTGCAATTTCCTTTCTTGATCGCTTGTTTTTTAGCACTCCAAATATTGATAAAACTATGAAAGTTGGAGCGGCTGTAACGACTTGTCGGAGAGGTGGTAATACATCATCATATGATGTACTAAACAAATACTTTTCAATTAATTCAATGCCAATTGCCACAAGCCAATATTGGAATATGGTATATGGTACTAGTGCAGAAGAAGTTTTGTTGGATAAAGAAGGTTTGCAAACAATGAGAACACTTGGAAAAAACATTGCGTTTATGGCAAAGAGCATTGCCTTAGGAAAAGAACAATTTGGTCTACCTAACAAAGAAAAAACAATCCAGACAAATTTTCATCATTGAGAATGAAAACAAACCTAATTCTTTTTCAAAGTAGATTTTATAAGTTACTAAAAAGACAATATAATCTGTTCTAAATGAAGTAGAAAATATTGTCTTTTTAATTTCCCTTTGATACTTTTTGGCTGTTTGTTTCAAAAATTATGAGAGGGGAATGCATGATTAATGAAAACATATTATCAAACAATGTGACAACTAAAGACTAAGATATAACTAACTTTTATGTAGAAAGTTATATAAAATCTATTGGTATTGAAAAGCGTTCATCGACGTAGTTCTATTCTTTGGTTTTTTGATTCATTTCAAACTGAGAATTTCATCTTTTGATAAGCCAGTATATCTTATAATCTTATCAATTGGTTCATTATCTAATAACATTTGTTTCGCAAACTCTA
>CAVLCI010000085.1:0-8440 GCA_963661415.1 Bifidobacteriaceae bacterium
AATCTCAAATAAATTCTTGAACCAAAGTTCAATATCTTACGAATCATGACACTCATTTCAAAATCAAACTTTGAAATATGTAATTCTTTAGAATGTTTTCTCAATAACATCTTATGTTCTTCTACATATGCTTTTTGTTCCGTTGTAAGAACTTTACCTGTATTAGAATCATTTCTTAAACGAAAATAATTTAATGGTTCATGAATGATATAAACATTACCTAAACACGCAATACTTACCCAAAAATCATAATCTAAAATATATTTAAAGCTTGGATCAAATCCATTTACCTTTTCTAATACACTTCTTCTAAATGTATTATTTAAAGGTGCACCAAACAAGTTCCTAGAAAATAAACCAGCTCTAGCGATAACTTTTCCATCAACTAATCCACTTGTTTTATATCTTGTATAAGAACCCTTTGTATTACCTTGTAAGTCTCTAAATTGCGTATCACTTTCTGACATCACAGCACTTGGATTATTGATTAATGCCATCACTTCTTTTTCTAGTGCATCTTGCGCGAGCATATCATCTGCGCAAATCAGTTTGATATATTCACCAGAACACTTTTGTAGGCAATTGTTCCAGTTACCACTCATGCCTAGATTCTTTTCATTGAGAAATAGTTTCACTCTAGGATCCGAATAACTTTGAATCACTTCAACAGTTTTATCTGTAGAATGATCATCACAAATAACTAATTCTAGGTTTTGATATGTTTGATTTAAAATACAATCAATCGTTTCAGAAATATAATCTGCATTATTATATGCAGGAATACAAACACTCACTAATGGTAGATTATTTGTTGTCATGTTCTTTTTTCTCCATTAATGCGATCTTTTGTGTTAATTCTTTAATTTGTTCAGATTGTTTAGAAACTGCACTTGTCAAACGAAAAACAATTGTTAAAGTGAAGATAAATCCCAAAAAGAAGATCATGTTGATAGGTAATGAAATTCCCATTAGTTCAGCTAATAGATTTAATAGTCCAGGGAATATCGTTACTAATAAAACACAAGCTAATAATAAGATCCAAGTTAAAGTATATTGAAGATTTAATTTCTTTTGTTTAATTTGACTTACAAACAAAGAAAATGTAAGTAAAATCAAAATAACCAATACAATTCTTAATTGATATGTCATATTACACCTTATACTTTCTTAGATTTTCAATCAATATCGCTAAAGATACTTTAATCATGTAATAAACAGATTTACTTGCGCTAATAGAAGAAACACCACCCTGTCTTTCTTTCATTTGTACAGGAACTTCTAAAACTTTCATATTTCGTTTCAATAACGCAACAATACTTTCAGGTTCTGGATAATCTCTAGGATAATCTTTCGCAAATAACGCAATCACTTTACGATTACACATACGAAAACCAGAAGTTGGATCTGTAATCGTATGCCCTGTTAATAGATGAATTAACTTTGTGAAATAAACAATACCAACTCTTCTCATAAATGTTGATTGAAAACCTTCATTGTTAATAAAACGAGATCCAATCACCATATCAGCTTGATTATTTTCTAAAGCATCAACTAAAGTAGAAAGATATTTTGGATCATGTTGTCCATCTCCATCTACTTGTACCGCAACATCATAATCATTTTCTAATGCGTACTTATAACCTGTTTGTACAGCTCCGCCAATTCCTAGATTCACTGGTAATGCGATATGGTTGATATTGTTTTGTTTTAAAATTTCTAATGTGTTATCTGTAGAACAATCATTGATAACAACATAATCAAAATCAGGTGCATCCTGTTGAATCACCTTTACTGTGTTTAAAATGTTTTCGCTTTCATTAAAAGCTGGAATAATAATTAATTTTTTCATAATAAAAATAGTGGTAGTATTTCTACCACCACTATTTTACTATATTTCCCCTAAAACTTAAATGTATCCTTTAAACCTAACCATTTCTGATCTTTATCAGATAAGTTTAAAGCTGTACCATCTGTTAAATGATAACCTTCTGCACTTGCATTTCCTTGGTAATCACCTTCTAATTGAGGCCATTCAATCCCAATTTCAGGATCATTCCAAGCAAGTCCACCCTCATCATTTGCGTGCCAGAAATCATTTACTTTATAACAGAATTCTGCTTCATCACTTAATACTAAGAAACCATGTGCGAATCCTTCTGGAATCAAAAATTGTTTTTTGTTTTCAGCTGTTAATTCAACACCATACCATTTTCCATATGTCTTTGAATCACTTCTTAAATCAACTGCTACATCAAATACAGAACCCCTGACAGCTCTTACTAATTTACACTGTGGAAAATTCTTTTGGAAATGAAGTCCTCTTAATACACCCTTTACAGACATAGATTGATTATCTTGAACAAAATTGATATCAAATCCTGCTTCTTTCATATCATTTTCATTGTATGTTTCCATGAAGTAACCTCTGTTATCTCCATGAACTGCTGGTGTAATAACACAAAGTCCTTCAATACCACCAACATTTTTTTCTACACTAATTTGTCCCATCTTATAGATTCTCCATATCTAATTCATCAATATATCTCTTTACTGCATCTTGCCATGTTGGTAATGGTGTAAAACCATTTTCCACAAGTTTAGATTTATCAAGTCTAGAGTTAAATGGTCTAGCTGCTTTACTTAAACCATATTCCTCTGTTGTTACTGGAGTTACTTTTGTAGAATATCCTGCAACTTTATAAATTTCTTTTGTAAAGTCATACCAAGAAATATAACCACCTTCATTTGTTGCGTGATAGTATCCATATTTTTCTGTTTCAATCATATCTACAAGTAATCTAGCTAAATCAAATGTATAAGTTGGAGTACCAATTTGATCATTGACTACTTTCACTTCATCGTGGTTCTTACCAACTTTCAACATTGTCTTGATAAAGTTCTTACCATTCTTACCAAATACCCACGCAATACGAACGATAAAGTATTTCTCTAATGTATTAGAAACTGCTAATTCACCTTCTAATTTTGTTTGACCATAAATATTCAATGGCTTGTAATCCTTACAATCAGGTTGCCAAGGTTCACTGCCTTGTCCATCAAATACATAGTCTGTAGAAATATAAACCATCTTCGCATCAATTACCTTAGCTACATCTGCGATATTTTGTGTTCCACCAGCATTAATGGCTCTAACCTTTTCTACTTTATCATCATCTTCTGCCATATCTACTGCAGTCCAAGCTGCACAATGTACAATGACATCTGGATTCACTTCTTTGATTGTTTTTTCAACTGCTGCTTTGTCTGTAATATCTAAAGAAACATAAGGGGCTTTTGTTACTGCAGAATCATCCATTACACCTGAATAAACTGGTGTAATATCTGTTCCAACACCTTCATATCCTCTTTTCGCAAGCTCGTTCATGACATCATGACCAAGCTGTCCACACACACCTGTAACAAATACTTTCATTAATCAATTACTTCTTTCTTTCCGTACATTTCTTCATAGTAGTTTTGATAATCACCTGAAATGATATCTTTCCACCATGCTTCGTTATCTAAATACCATCTGATTGTCTTCTTGATACCATCTTTGAACATTGTTTCTGGTAACCAGCCAAGTTCTGCGTGAATCTTCGCAGGATCGATCGCATATCTTTGGTCATGTCCCTTACGATCTGTAACGTGTGTAATCAAAGATTCTGGTTTTCCTAATTCTTCAAGAATGATCTTAACAATATCAATGTTTCTCATTTCATTGTGTCCACCAATATTGTAAACTTCACCAACTGTTCCCTTACGAATGATCAAGTCAATTGCCTTACAATGATCTTCTACATATAACCAGTCTCTGACATTTAAACCTTCACCATAAACAGGTAATGGTTTATCTGCTTGTGCGTTGGCAATCATCAATGGAATCAACTTTTCAGGGAATTGATAAGGTCCATAGTTATTAGAACATCTAGAAATCGTTGTAGGTAAACCAAATGTTCTATGATATGCATTTACTAATAAGTCTGCACCTGCCTTAGAAGAAGAATATGGAGAAGAAGTATGTAATGGTGTTGTTTCTGTAAAGAACAAGTCTGGTCTATCTAATGGTAAATCACCATATACTTCATCTGTAGATACTTGATGGTATCTTTTAACACCATATTTTCTAGAAGCATCCATCAATACAGATGTACCAATGATATTTGTTTCCAAGAAGATTTCTGGATTTTCAATAGAACGGTCTACATGAGATTCAGCCGCAAAGTTAACAACAATATCTGGTTTTTCTTCCGCAAAGATTTTATCAATTGCTTCTCTATCACAAATATCTGTCTTATAGAATTTGAATTGTGGATTATCCATTACATCTTTTAATGTTTTTAAGTTACCTGCATATGTTAAAGCATCTACACAAATGATCTTATCTTCTGGATGTTCCTTAAGTTCTAAAAATACGAAGTTGCTTCCAATGAAGCCTGCACCACCTGTTACTAAAATATTCATTTCTTATTTCTCCTTTGCTTGTTTATTAATTGGTCCTTGAATACTATTTTCTGCGATATTTCTTAAATACGCACCATATGGACTCTTACCATATTTATCTGCCGTCGCAAGTAATTGCGATTCATCGATCCATTTATTATAGAATGCGATTTCTTCTGGAACAGAAATACGAATGCCTTGAATATGTTCAATGCTTCTCACATAGTTTGTAGCTTCTGACATAGATTCAATTGTACCTGTATCGATCCACGAAAAACCTCTACCTAATACTTGTAAATCTAAATCACCATCTTTTAAATATAATTTATTCAAATCAGTGATTTCATATTCACCACGAGCACTTGGTTCTAATTCCTTTGCGTATTTCACAACACGATTATCATAGAAATATAAACCAACTACTGCGTAATTACTCTTAGGATTTGTTGGCTTTTCTTCTAAAGAAATTACCTTTCCATTTTCATCAAATTCCGCAATTCCAAATCTTTCAGGATCATTGACATACTTTCCAAATACTGTCGCTCTATGATTTTCATCTGCGTTCTTTACAGCTTCTCTTAACAATCTACCAAAGTGATTGCCATAGAAAATATTATCTCCTAATACTAAGCATGCCGTATCATCCCCAACAAACTCTTCACCTAATACAAATGCTTGTGCTAGTCCATTAGGAACTTCTTGTACCTTGTATTCAAAATGAACACCAAACTCACTACCATCCCCTAATAATTGTTCAAAATTAGGTAAATCATGAGGTGTAGAGATAATTAAAATATCTCTGATACCAGCTAACATCAATGTACTAATTGGATAGAAAATCATTGGTTTATCATACACTGGTAATAATTGTTTACTTGTTACACGTGTTAATGGATACAGTCTTGTCCCTGATCCACCAGCTAGAATAATACCCTTCATATAGGATCCTCCATTTATTTACATACACATATTAAAAGATGACGTAACGTCATCTTCAAGTGTTATTTACAATTAACACAATTTCACATAATTCCGGACAAAAAAGACCCGACATAATCCGCATCATAGAGAGGCATATCGGGTACTATCTTGTGTATTATTTACGATCTATAAATCAAAATCGCAATATTTTTAGAACATCTTATTTATCACTATCAGAAGAATGAATACCCAATAACAATCTAGAAGAATCTTCATATACCGCATAAATATAAATCGTTTTGTTCGTTAAAGATTTCTTCTGGTTACTCAATGTAGCTGCATATGTATTGTCATACTTTAATGACATTGTTACTTCTTCAATGTCACTACAATCATCATTGTCATAAACAACAGCTATCACATTCTTACAAGAATCTGTATGTTCTGGTTCAGTCGCAATTACTTCTACATCATTATTTAACATTGATGTTTTGATACTTACAGTATCAATGGATGGAATTTCACTATCACCACCAAAAGATCTTTGCGAAACAATTGTATGATTAAAACAATCCCACACAACAATATTGATTCCTTCTTGTTCGAAAGAATATTCAGTATATTCATAACCTAATAAGATAGAAGAAACTTGTTCTTCACTGGCAGAAGAAGAAATTACATATGGTGTACCATCATCTAATTGTCCATCTTCTCTTAAATAATCATTAGAAACTTTAGAATATGCTTCTCCACCATGGATAATTGCGAAAGAAGCTCTTCCTTCACTACCTGCCACATTTCCTGCACCAAGTTTTCCTAATAACACTTTATCTGTTTCAGAGATATTTGTAGAACCACTACCTTGAGAAGTCATTAAGATCGTATATTGATTTGTATCTAGATTTAATAACCCTTCAATATAAGAAGAAAGATTCCCTTGACTACCATTCAATAATTGAATATTTCCATTATATTCAAATGCAGTTTCTGTTACAGATTCTCCATTAGGATCTGTACTATGAATATCCATCTTTACATATACTGCACTCATATTTCCATTTGGAACTTCAATCGTACTTGTAAATGTACCAGAGCCTTGATAATCCATCATATTATTAACGATATTACCATCACTATCTTGTACTGTAACTTCTACACTATTTAATGTTCCATTGATTCCATATAAATCACTACATGTAAATGACAATTCATTATCTGAAATCGAATCTAACACAACATTCATTCCAATACCACTACCTCTACTACGCATACCACTAGAGTTGTAGTTAATATTTGCGAGTTCATTCAAGAAAGTAGATGTCTTTGCGAATTCCGCATTGATCATTTCTTTTCCATCTTTTTCTAATAAAGTTTCTTCACCAGAAAATAAATTTGTACCTAGACCTAAACGATTCCCTTCAATAGATGCACCTAAAGATGCAACAACAGTAGGAAATGTATCAAATGTAGAATAACTTCTCATACCTTCTGAATTGTTTTCTACAGGTTGTGCATTAATATACGCTGTATAAACTCTTCTTTGATAATCATCACTGACATCATCACAGAAATCACTATCCATAGTTGGATGATCCCCTGTTAAAACGATTGTTGTGTTTTCATACCAATCTTGTTGTTGAATCCAAGAAATCAATTCTCCAACTTGTCTACTCGAACAAGACATGACATTCGCATATTGATTTCCTTCATGTTCATCTTCACATAAATCACAAACATAACCATCTTCAAAATGCGTATCTACAGTTAACATCGTATAGTTAAATGGCTCATCACTAGATGCAAGTTGTGTTAGATCATCTTTTGCCCACTGCAATAGTTTCTGATCTTCAAATCCCCACCAAACATAATAATCTTCTGGTAATTCACCAGTATTTTTACGATAGTTTAAATCATGAATTTCATAATCACCATGAGAGGTAAAATACAATCTTCTTCCACCGAATGTTCCATCAGAACCACACGCAAATACTTGATTATAGCCATTTTCTTTCAAAATATCACCAAGCACTGTCGCATCCCCAAAGAATGAATCTTGTGTATCCATAGAATTCCAATCTTTAAAGTCTGTAATTAATGGTAGACCACTGGTAGAAGCGAATAGTCCTCCCATTGTCCAAGTTGTTCCACTTAAAGAAACAGCTCCATTTAATGTATCATCTGTACCAGAGAAGTTCTCATTTTCTATGGATAGTTGTGTTAATTCTGGAATATCATTCTCTTCAAATCCACCACCAACACTTAAATCGGCATATGTCATTTCCATCGATTCCAAATAAATCATGACTAGATTTCTTTTTGTTTCTGGAAATGTAATATCTACACTAGAAGGATCTACATAGTTTTCTTCAATGAATGTACTATCTTCTCCTTTACTAGAAAGATATTCTTTTACATCCAATTGATTATTAAATGTAACACCTGCAATTCCCATGCATAAAATAGAAATCACAACGAGCACTCTTTTCGCAATCACACGCAATTTATTAGAAGCATAGGAAATAAAAACCATGATTCCAATAACAACTGCTAAACAAATCAAAGTTGGAATGCCTGCTTGATAGAAGAATTGCCAATACATATCTGTTCCTGTACCTTCTACTGGTGCAGTTAATTGATAAATCAATTCATCCATCTTTAAATTTGGCCAAGTATGAAATAACCATTTCACAGTAAAGAATAATAAAGCCGCAATCGTAGCAACAAGCGTAACAATGATCGTACTTGTTAAACCATAGTTCTTTTTCTGAGCACGTTTTAAATTCTTCTTTTCTTGAGAGAAATGTTTTTTCTCTTCTTTCATTCTTTGTGATTGTTCTTTTAATTGTTCTTTGAGTTGTTTCAGTTTATATTTTTCTGAATCTAATTGTGTATTCGCAGCATTCTTTGATTTTAATGCTTGATTCACTTGTTTGTTCTTTTCTTCGATTTCAGAAGTATGTGCTTGTTTTTGTGTACGCAAAAAGTTTTTGATCTTTGAAGTTTGTTCTGTTTCTGTTTCTGTAGGCACTTCAACAACTTCCGTTTTATTTTCACTTTTCTTTACAACATCTTTTGC
>CAVLCI010000086.1:0-8415 GCA_963661415.1 Bifidobacteriaceae bacterium
TTCACAAAATCCTCCGCAAAGGAAAAGTAGGAATCATCGGCACGATAACCGATCATCACATCCACATCCTTCGTATCCGGCATAAAACGATCTAAGATAAACTCTCTTGCGTTGTTACCCATAGGAGAAGTGATGTCGAACTTTCGATGGGCAAGTAAAATTGTTCCAAGTCATCATTTGTAAAATGATAAAGGGACAGCCATATATTTGTATCTATAAACAAATTTTTCATTCAAAATATTCCTCCACAATTCTGTCAAGTTGTCCTTTAATCTCGCAAAAGTCCTCATTCAGGTCCAGCGTTCTAACACTGATTCGATTTCCGCTCATCATATACTTCTGATTCGGCTGAATCTCTTCCTCTGTTCTCGCATACAAGAGCATTCCAGCCACCTCGTGAGGCTGATCATTTAGCTCATATTCCTTATTCTTCACATAGGTGAAAATCTGATACAGATTCCCGGAATGCAGTGTGTGTTTATCATACTGAACCTGTGTTGTATGTTCATAATACTTGGCATCAATAATCAGGACCTTCTCCCCCCGCGACAGCATAATATCAGTCTGCATAACCGGCAGCATGTCACTAAAATCATCATCTAGCTGCCATGGAATTTGTGATGCATTGGCTGTCAGCTCCGGATGTTCTTTCCTGTAATATTCTAGAATAAATTTCTCATATAGCCTGCACATCCTCTGCTCATCTACGAATTCCATCAGTCTTGTGCTTCCATCCGTCGATGTCTGCAGCAGACCTTTCAAAACCAGGTAACAGATAGAAATCAGCATTCTGTAAGTCTGGTTATTTCTTGAATATTGCTGATTCCAATTAATAGAATGGATTTTCAGCTCCTGTACTTCCTCAAAAAATACCAAAAGCTTACGAAGTTCCTTCTTTCTTGATTTATCAATATCAGAATGAAGAAGTTTCAGCATAGTAGTCTTGATAATCCGATTCATGTATGTATTCACAGAAAACTCATCATAAGTGCAGACCATCTGCTTTCTAAGCATTGTCTGCGTCTTAATGGATTCTGTGATATCTATCTTTCCTCTAAGTCCAGATAAAATCTCAGTCTCCGAGATATAATCTCGGCCGAGTCCACGCTTTAACTGCAGTGAAACACCCTTTGCCAGAATTGCCGCGCATAACTCAGCCACATTATTAAATTGTTCTGTAGCCACATTCCTGTATCCCTCTTCATTCAGGACCTGAAATGCATATGCCAGCATATAGTAAGTATTCTGAACAGGTATCACTTAATTGAGCTCCTTAATTTTTCTGTCCAATCCTTAACCTTGATTGGCTCGTCATACCAATACTCTTTAAGTAAAGGAACCATTTCATATTCAACAATATTCGAAAGAGCCTTATCTGTAATAGCACTCAGATTACAGAAATAACTGTGTCCAATACAGAAACCATCGCCCAGAGAATCATCTGCAGCAATAACCGCATTAAGCTTTTCGACACAATCGATAAGGCTATCAAACTTCGGATTTGCAAATGCCATCTTATATTCTCTAAAGCCTTCGCTTTCAAAGCCTGGCTTCATTTCAAAGAAGGCAAATCTACGACGAAGAGCATAATCCAACATTGCCAAACTTCTATCCGCAGTGTTCATCATACCGATAATATAAAGCTTAGGCGGTACAGAGAACTTATCTCCTGAATACAACAGTTGCAACGCGTTTCCACGTTTGTCATTCTCAATTAACATAAACAGTTCACCGAAGATCTTACTCAGATTTCCTCTGTTGATTTCATCAATGATAAAGAAATATTCATTGTCCGGATCCTCTGCTGCCTTCTGACAGAAATTAGCAAAAGCACCTTTCTTGATTTCAAAATTGTTGCTTGTACTTGAAGGTCTGAATCCTTCAATAAAATCCTCATAGGTATAGCTCTGATGGAACTGAACCATCATTACACGGTTCTGATCCTTACACCCCATCATAGAATAAGCCAGACGCTTTGCAGCAAAAGTCTTTCCTACGCCCGGAGCACCCTGAAGAATAACATTTTTCTTCATTCGGATAAGCTCAACCAATGTATCGTAACTTTCGCCATCCATATAAACTTCTTCCAGGAACTTCTCAGGTGTGTATTCAGGAAATACGGTCTCTTCTGGCTCTACATCGTCCTCATCTTCGTTTACATCAATCAGAGAATTAAGCTTTGCCACGTAATCTGTATATGATGTTATATCCGTAAGAGTCTTCATAACAGCCTGACCAGGATGCTCCCAGTCACCCGTGTTGGTCCAGTTTACCTTACGGATATTTGGATATTCCGGATCTTCTGTATCGTAGATGTACTCAGAAGCTACAACACCACGGCCAATTACTGAGTGCATTCCCTTCTTTGCAAATACAATATCGCCTGGTTTCATTTCCTGCAGGAACTGCCAAGTTGCGTGAGCTGCATTCTTATAAGGTTTTGAAGGATCAATCTTTTCCTTCATAGCAGCCTTCATTTCATCCTTAGAGCTATACTGAGAAAAATCTCCTATCTCACTCCAACCAAGCCCCATTACACCACGCTTATAAAATTCACCCCACTTGGATGCACCATCTCCCGGTGAGTAAATCCAATAATGTACTGTATCTACATCATCATCTGCCAAACCGGCACCCTTCTGCTCCCGCAGTGTCTGCTTCTTTTCGGCCTTCTTTTCTTCATTTACCTGAGTAGAATAATTCCATGCCTCAAAAGACAGCTCCTTAAAATCATGCAGATTGCACTTGCCACTCTGCAGATATTCTCGCAGTTTTTCAACTATGGCAAAGTACTTGCTGGCAGCTATCTTAGTTTCAATTTCTGGAAGTCCTGCGACAACATCTGCAGGAATCTTTCCGGATTCATAAATATACCATTCATTACGGCTATCAAGGTTCAGAAAGGAATTCGGAGAAATCCAGTAAAGGCCCATAGTAATCTTACTGTTTCCATTACCCTTCTTGTTGATAACAAGATCAAAGTACTTTGACAGAACTTCTCTATTATTTGCTGATGGATCCCCTGCATATTTCAGAGCGAAATCAAAGAGGTTCCAGAGATCATCTATATCCTCATCGCCTCTTGAATCGATGAAATAATAGAAGGTGGCATTCTGATTATTAAGCACTGGAATACTGTCAAAAGAATCCGGAACCGCTGTAACAACATCGAAAATTTTTCTTACGGCAGTAATAATCTTAATCCTATTTGCCTCTCTCATAGAGCTCTTATTAAAGAGACCAAATACAGTGAAGGGATCAATGTCCACCAACTGATTGTCTTTTTCCAGAGTAGGCATATTGATACCGGTCTCAGCATAGATAGCTTTAACCTTCTCCACTAATTCCTCTCTGTTATTCTTGTAAGCTAGAAGCTTACCGGCAAATTCCTTATAGAAATCCACCCATACAAATTGATTGTCCATTTCACACCTCCGTTAATCTATAAACAGCTCCGGCAAATTGTATTTTACCAGTTCAAAATCTGCCTTCACCGCACGGCTCCTGCACTCCTGCAACGAGTTCTTTAATTTCAAATCTCCATTCACAATTACAACATAATCTGATTCATGTGCCAAAATATATAGAGCTGCTTCACGAGAGAATCCAAACTTCTGTATCATGATTGATTTCTTATTTGTAGAACCGTATTCAACAAATTCATACCAGTCATTAGGTACAGACTCTACCTGCTTTATTTCCTTATATGCGTTTGATACTTTAAGAAAATAATTAGAAACCTTGAACAAAATAATGCTCTCGATTACATCAAGTACATCATCGATAATAATGTTATTGTGTTCTTTGCAATCCTTGTAATCGTAATACTCTCTGTTGATTTCATCCCACATTGTATCCTTTGGATTATTTTTCTTATGACGGATAGCCTCCTTCATAATCATATTTAATCCGTAACCTGATACCCACTGGCTCAGTACTACACGATACCATCCGAGTCTCGTATATTGTCCGCCCTTTTTATACCCAAGTGTCCCACTTTCATATGTACTCCACTTAAAGATATCGGCAATACGAACCAAGAATCTCCACAACTAATCGGCATCGAACCTACCGTCATTATCAATCTTAGGAAATTCCAATCCATTATTTGAAATAGCTTCGTATAATGACTCATACTGATCAGCAGAAAGTGTAACTTCATTGTCTTTGATGAAATCTTGACTATTAGAAAAGATCTGACGTATTTTGTCTTCTTCGCCATTTTTCATTAAAGCCGTGAATTCTCTTCTTACCAAGCTATTTCTGTTTTTCATGATGTCATTGAGCAGTGGAAAAGTCAAGATAAAAATGTAAGTTTATCAATTTCAGATTTCAATATTGTTAGCTTAAATCTGGTAACCTGAATAAGTCCAAGTTCCATCATCCGCTATCCAAGAATTTTCAGCTATTCTATACCAAGTGTAAGCTTCATATTCTTTAATTTCATATACAGGATATATTTTATCCATTGTGGCATAGCCAATCACATTATTTTCTTTCGTAGTTGGCGTAGATCTTATTTTGATACAGTCAACAGCAATACGTCTAGTATCAATCGTCTCTTCCTCCGTTGTTTTGTTTACTTCGGTTTCGTTATCTAAGATATTCACGGTACCCATAAACATAATTATGTAATCATTTTGACAATTATGGATGTACTCATTAAGAACACCGTTTTCTATAGAATTTTGTTTTAAAAGAGCATATATAAATGGCCTATCAAAAGTTACATCATGATAGAAGATATTTCGTGGCAAATAACCAGCACTAGCACCAGCTACACCATTCACAACGGTTATCGCAGACATTTTTACTTTCTTTTCATTGACTTCAACATTTGTTTTCTGTTTAACGTTTTGTAAGGAAATCAAATCACTTCCAAATGATGAAAAATCACAGCTTTTATCATCAAAAAGAACATTTAGCCCTAACTGTTTTAGTGTTTCATCTAAGTAGTTTGTAACAGAATATTTAAATTTTGGAAAAGATAAATTTGTGTAATGTGTATCGGCTAAGCGGTTTTCCTCATCAATATTAGTATAAAAAACATAACTATCAATCATATCCAAGATATCGTTTTCGTCCATTTCTTTAATGTATTCATTAATATCAACATCTTCGTTTGGAAGGATACCTACAAATGTATATCCAGATATTAAATCTTTTGTAAAGCCTGTTGCAACTTCTGTTTGCCAATAACCATCTATAGTTTGTTTCATCATGCTAACATTAACTTTGGATTTATCACTATTATTAAATTCTTGTAAAACGGTTTTGTCGGGATCTAATAGATCAAAAGGTTTCCATTCGCCTTCCACGCTTAACCCATTAAGTAACAACATAATTGTATCTTTTTGAATATCAGTATTATCTATAATAGTAGGAATTGAGCCGTTGCTATTTTGCATCGACCATTTATTAACATCATTTACTAATTGATTTATATTGGCAAAGCTTTGTTCGGTAATGGAATTCCCATAATACTCTTTTATTGTTGATCTTAAGCTATCATCAATTTTTATTCCAAAATCAGTATTAAACAACAAACCGTTAGCAATATCTAAATTTGAACTAGTGTAACTATAAAATTTATTCAAATCATTTGTGCTTAATCCCAAAACATTCTCTAATAATAATTTTGTATTAGCTTTGTCACTATTGTTTGCACCATTGGTTAAAATAGATAAAGCAGCATATAAAGAATATGGTGATATTAAACCATTCTCGTTTTCTTTAAAACTATTTTTAAATAGTTCTGTAGCAAACTTAGAATATTGTACATTTGCAGCACTTAAATCTGACGGCGTGAACAATATGTCACTCATTTCATTAAGTTCTACTTCAGGATAATTATTTTCAACATCTAGAGTAGCTTCTTCAACAGCATCTGGTGATGCACTAATTTCGACAGTCTCATCTATTTTTTCGCCACCAGAACAAGCGCATAAAAGTAGCGAACACAAAATTATCATTAATATCTTTTTCATATTAATTGCTCCTATAAATATTTTAACATAGCCATTATCAGCCCCTACGGTTGATTAATAATTTATTAAATAGTTAAAAAAGATTATGCTAAATAAAAGTCCTACTTTGTTAATTGGCATATCACTATTCCATTAACATTTTTTGTAGGACTTTTTTATCTTTAATTGTTATTTAGCACTTGTATTAGAAACTTTATATACACAAGCATTCTTTGTAGTAGACCATACCCAGCTAGCACTATTCATTTCTTCATCACAAGTAATAACACCATCTTGGTTCTTGTCTTTAGCGTCATAGTTCTTGCTTACTGTGCTAGTTTCAGATTTATTAACTGTAAATTTAGCATTAGCGGCTCCAGTTGTAAATACAATACTAATTTGATGTTCACCTGCACTAAGCGTAGAAACAAAATCAGCTTTTAGGGTAACAATTGTGTTTCCTGATTTAACATCATAGTATTTACTATTTAAGGTTTTACCATCTAATTTAACTTCTACAAAGTTTTCAATTAAGGCATTAGAAGTAAATTTTAAATCTTTTTTATCACCAACTGTAACACTTAAGTTATTACCATCAGTAATAACTGGAGCATCACTCTTATTTGTATCTTTATAAACTAAAGCAAATGCGCCAGCTGGCTTACTGATATTAAAACGTGTGCCCCAACCGTCATAGCCCAAACTCTCCTTATCCACATATGGAGAAAAACCAAGGTCAATAGTTTTAATCTCATTATTATCTATATAAAGAATTTTGTATTTTCTTTCAATATTTGGATCAGTATTGATGATTTCATCCTTTATAGGCATAGTAAACTCAATCTCGTGATCTAAAGTTGTAATTTCTCTGCCTTCATATGGTTTGTAATAATAGCCATAGCAAGTATTCTTAATGATTTTAAAATTAAAAATATCATCTATCGTATAACCGTTAATTAGAGCATATCTATCAAGAGAAGTTATAATATTAGAATCAATATTAGTTTGATCAATAACAAGATATTCGTAAACCGAGCTTCCAATATCCATTGTTTTCTTGTCTTGCTCTTCAATTACATTATCGTTAACTCGAGCTTTTTTTAAATAATCAGAACCAGTAACAATAGATTCCGCATTAACATATTGATAAGTTGTATTCGGGTATGAAGTTCCACCTGTAAAGCAATACCCCCATAAATTGTTATATAAACTCAAATCATATGTTCCTCGCAACAAACCGTTTTCGTAAAAAGTAGTGTTATCGCAAATAGATAAAAAGGCTTTGATATTATTGGTTTCATATTTAAGTATATAAATAAGTTCATAACTTTTACCTGATATAAATGTTTCATCACTTGTTTTGCTTGGCAAAGTATTTGAATCTTGAGAATATGTATAAGCAGCAAAATCGGCCCAATATATATCAAAATATTTTTCAGTATTTGTATCACTATAAGGGTAGATTTTTTTACCATCATCACCCTCTAAATAAGCTTCAGATAAATCTATTTTAGTAGAAGCGCCTGAATAACAATTGCCATTCAAAATATAGTTAACAAGTTTAAACTTTTTCGCAACTGGAGCATTACTAAAATGCACATCCACTTTCACTTCATAATCAAGTAAATGATACATTTCCTCATTTTCATTCATATTCCAAAAATAAAAAGTTAGGCTATCAGATGATAATTTATAATCTTTAGAAATATCATCTTTTTTTATAATTAAGTCATCACCTTCTCTTGTTATTTTTTTAATATCTTCTGTCATTGCTCCTTCAGAATCGTAACATTGATAATTCCAAAATTCATCCCACCATCCATATAATTCAGAAGTAACAGAGATTCTGCCACCTTCTGTATTATCTTCCATATTATCTTTATATTGTCCTTCTTGCGTAACTAGTCTTATAAATTCTTCCTTTTGCTCGCCACTTACAGAAATAACTAAGTCTTCATTTGCGTTTTGACTAGCAGTAACGGTAACATTCATTCCTTTGCCTTCTTCAGCTAGTCCTGGGCCAGAAGCAGCAAAAGTCATAAATGTTGACGATGTTAACAACATTAAAGTCGCCAACAAAACAGTAAATATCTTTTTCATTAGACAAATCCCTTTCTTCTTCTAATACCTTTATTCTATATATATATATATGCAAGAGGAAATAACAAATTAGGGGTGTGCACTTTATCTAATATCTAAACCGGAGCGTCAACATTGCTTATGTTGACCAGTTCCCATATATTCAATTTTTCACTAAAAATAAAAGGCTTATTCAGTTTTAAATCTACCTTTTAACGATAGACTCTGAATAAGCCTTTATTGGTTGTATTAATATCAACACTAGGGTCTTCATTTTCTAGTCATCAAAACCACGCACTCAACATGGCAACTATATGGAAATAAATCAACAGGATAAGCATCACTAAAATTATATTTATCTTCAAATAGT